>DATAJI010000253.1:0-3730 GCA_036262195.1 Solirubrobacteraceae bacterium | reverse complement strand
CCCATATGTCGTGCGCGAGATCGTCGTAGCGCGTGCGCGTCTACCCGAACTCGTCGCCACTGCAGTCGCCGTCCGCTTGCTGCTGGCGCCGCTGTTCGTTGGCGCGATTCTCCTGTGGGCGCACTTCGCGCACTACACCAGCAAAGGAACGCTGGTCCTCTACCTGGTCGGCGGCGCGACGCTACTGATGATGCTGACCGAGCCGATCCAGGGAGCGTTTCAGGCAATCGAGCGGATGCAGTACCTCGCGCTCGGCGACGCGATCGACAAGTCGGCGCAAGGCCTGCTCGGAATCGTGGTGGCTCTGATCGGCTTCGGCGTCGTCGGTTTTGCCGGCTGCTGGCTCGTCATGTCGGCGATCGTGATGGTGTTGAGCATCCGTTGGCTGAGTCGGTTCGCGCGACTCGAGCTCAAGATCTCGCCGCGAGAGGTCGCCACGATGGCGCGGGGCAGCGCCGCGTACTGGACCGGCGGCCTCTTCTTCACGCTTTACCTGTGGGCCGACACGGTGCTGCTCTCGCTGATGACAAATACAAGGGTGGTCGGCTGGTACGGAGTCGCAACCAAGCTCTTCCAGACGCTGCTGTTCGTCGCAGTAATGGCCGCGACGGCTTGGCTGCCACGGTTGGTGTCGGCATCTGAGCGCTCGCCACAGGAGCTGCGCCGCGAAGCGCGCGCTCCGATCGAGCTCGTCCTCAGCTTGGCACTCCCGCTTGCGGCGCTGTTGGCAATTGCCGCTGAGATCGGCGTGCGCCTCGTCTACGGTTCGGCCTACAGCAAGGCGGGGGCGCCGCTGATCATTCTCGGCTGCTGCCTTGTGCCCATGTACCTGAACATGATCCTCTGCCAGGTCTGCGTCGCCTCAAAGCGAATGAGGATCTGGACTTGGATTATGGGCGGCGCCACCATCTTCAACATTTCCATCAACTTGATTTTGATCCAAGTCGCGCAGAACCGATGGGGCAACGGAGCGATCGGGGCAGCGGTCAGCTTGCTGTTGACAGAGCTGGTCATCGCTGCCGCTGCGCTGCGCGTCGTTGGCCTCGGTGTCTTCAGTCGCTCGAGTGCGCTGCGTCTAGTGCGTGTGACTATCGCTTGCGGGGGAGCGATTGGCGCGGCGCTCGCATGCGACGGGCTGGGTGTGGCGGTCCGCCTCGGGGTGGGAACGGCATCCCTGATTCTCTGTGCGAGCGTTTTGCGCGTCGTCTCGCGCGAGGAGCTCGCCTTCGCGCGCCAGTGGCTGGGCGCCGCCGGCTCCAGGCTGCGCGGGAGGTTGCGTCACCGCGCGCCGTTCCTAGGACCGCCGACGTCCCCTTCGGAGCCTTCTCCGCCATCGTGATCAGCCACCCGGGCCACACACACGCAACGCGTTGGGGTCGGTGAGCCGGTGCCGCTCTGGGGCTATGTCCTACTGGCTGTGTTCCTCGTGGTCGGCCTAAGCCGCACCGACCAGGGCGTGGCGACTTGGCTGGTGGTCGGCTTCGCGCTGGTCGCCATCGTCATCGCGATGGGTGTATACGGGGGTCTCAATTGAGTGGCGGCGCGGTACCGGTCGGCAAACGCGGCGGTGGGCTTGTGCCGCGGGAGCTGCGACGGGGAGTTGGCGCCGGTCTCGGCGGCGCGACGGCAGGCCTCGCAGCTGGCCTGTTAGCGCTCAGCGGGCACATCGTTGGCATCGCCGCACTGCTCCTGCTGTTCATTCCGGTCCTGATGTGGCGGCGCACCGAAGCGACGCCGGTGGTGTTGTTGATCGCGGCGCTGCTGGTCGAGCAATACCACGTGACGGTCGACCCCAACATGGTCGGCGCGCCGGCGCCAGCGATCCCGATCACCTCCTCGATCCCGCTGTTCTCGGGAATCGGCTCTCTGCATATCGAGCCGGCGGATATCTTGCTGTTGGTCGCGTTCTCGGTGTGTCTGCTCAAAGGCGCCGAGCTCGCTCCTCGCCGTTTGCGCTCACCGCTTGCGTTCAGCATCGCGGGCGTCATCGCGGTTGTGCTCTTAGGTCTGTTGGTCGGGGCTGCACATCACTTCAACCTGCGCGTGGCACTGCAGGAGACGCGCCCCTACCTCTACCTGGCGGCGACGTTCGCCCTCACGGCGCTGCTGATCCGTAGCCGCTCCGCGGTCCAGACGATGCTCTGGGCGTTAGTGGTCGCCGAGCCGCTGAAGTCCCTCCAGGGAGTCGTTCTCTACATTCAGACTCGCAGCTGGCCGAGTCCACCCGAGGCGCTGCTCGGCCACGAGGAGGCCTACTTCTTCGCACTTTACATACTGCTTGTCGGGGCGCTTTGGTTGTTCGATATAAAAGGGGCGCTGCGCAAGACCGCGACGACACTGCTACCGCTGGTCATCTTTGCCGACCTGGTCAACAATCGTCGCGCAGCCTGGCTCATTCTCGGTGGCGGGCTGGTGACGCTGGTCGTCATCGCGTACGTCTCCGTGCCTGAACGGCGGCGTGTCATCAGTCGCGCTGTCGCTGTGTTAGTGGTGGCGTTTGCTGCTTACCTGCCTATTTTCTGGAACGCATCTGGCCCCCTCGGACAACCCGCGCACGCCATCAAGTCGGCGTTCTCACCTGACCAGCGCGACCAGGCGTCGGACCTCTACCGCGAGCAGGAGGACGCCAACCTTCAATACAATATTCGTCAGGGCGGAGTAACTGGAAAGGGGTTCGGAATCCCGATCGACTACGCGCTACCGATCGTCGACATCCAGCCGATCGATCCGGACATTCGCTACATTCCCCACAACGGTGTCCTATATCAGTTGATGCGCATGGGATTGCTCGGCGGCCTCGCGTTCTGGAGCATGCTCGGCTGCGGGATCCTCGCGGGGTGTCGGCTCGCCAGGGCCCCCGACAAGCTACTTGCGGCGGTCGGGACGCTGGTCGCCTGCGCGCTCGTGGGGTATGCGCTAGACGGCGCGACCGATCAGGGCTTCTACTTCTATCGCGTAGCGTTCGCTACCGGCGCGCTGCTGGGGCTTGCCGAGGCCGCACGGCACCTGCTCGCAGGCCGCGGGAGTATGCTCGAGACCGCGCCCGCTGAGACCCAAGCGTGAGCGGCTTAGCCGTCGGCCCCCAGGACGACTCGCACGACCGAGGTGCCGATGCCTCACCACTGGTCGGCGTGAACCACCTACCTCAGGATATCCGCCCACAGCCCACTGGCCCCGCTGCTCGTAAGGGCAGGAGGGCACGCCTGCTGTTGATCCGGACTGTCAACTACCTGACGAACTACGTCGTCGCCGGCATCCCGAGCTTTGCAGTGCGTCGCTGGTGGCTCGAGCACGTGGTCGGCATCGACTGGGGGGCTGGCGGCGCGCTCCATCTGCACTGCTTCATCTGGATGTACACGCCGCGCCGCGTCAGGCAGGACAACGTTCGCTTTGGCAAGAACGTCTACATCAACCGCGGCTGCACTCTCGACATTCGCGGCAAGCTGACGATCGGCAACAACGTAAGCATCTCGCCAGACGTGACGATACTCACGGCGACGCACGGTCTAAACGATCCGGCGTTCGGTGTCGAGCACTACCCGGTAACGATCGAGGACCATGTCTGGATCGGCACCCGTGCCCTGATCCTTCCGGGAGTCACGCTGGGACGGGGGTCCGTGGTGGCAGCCGGCGCTGTCGTGACCCGGGATGTTGCGCCGCTCGAGGTGGTCGGCGGGGTACCGGCTCGACACATCGGCGACCGCGACGCAAGCGGCACGCAGTACCTGCT
>DATAJI010000252.1:0-7239 GCA_036262195.1 Solirubrobacteraceae bacterium | reverse complement strand
AGCTCGAGCTGGTCAAGCCTCTGGCGTAATGGCACTGCGCATCCTTGGAATCTCGGGAAGTCTGCGGGCGGACTCGCACAACTCGCGTCTGCTGGCGGCAGCTGCGCGGCTGCTGCCAGCAGAGGTCGAATACGTTCGCTTCGAAGGCCTCAAGGCGCTCCCGCCGTTCGACGAGGACGACGAGGGCGATCCGGGGCCGGCAGTCGAGCACCTACGTGCCGAGATCGGGGCCGCCGACGGCCTGCTGTTCGCGACGCCGGAGTACAACTCCTCGATTCCGGGGCAGCTGAAGAACGCCGTCGACTGGGCCTCGCGCCCGTTTGAAGCGACGGTCATCCGAAACAAGAACGCGGTCGTGATCGGAGCCAGTACCTCGATGTTCGGCGCCGTCTGGGCGCAGGCCGAGCTGCGCAAGGTTCTCGGCGCCGCAGGGGCACGGGTCATTGACCGCGAGCTAGCTGTCTCCTACGCCGAGGAGCAGTTCGACCCGGAGGGCCGGCTCGTCGAGCCGGCCCTGCAGGCCGTCCTCGAGGAGATCGTCGGCGAGCTAGTCGAGCAGGCGCGCGTTTCGACAGCCAGTCGCGCTAGTCGCGAAGCCGCCCGCTCCTGATCCGCTCGGCCAGCGCGTCGGACTCCTGGGAGAGGACCTGGCCGTCCTCGAACTCGATCGCCGGCAGCTTCTGCTGACCGGTCAGCGCGATGTACTCGGCGCGACGCCAGCGCGGGAACGTGGGGTGCTTCACCGGCTCGTATTCGATGCCCGCCTCGTCGAGCGCCTTCTGAGCTCTCCAGCAGGGATGCGGCCCCTGATCGCGCTGCCACCGCAGCGGTGGAGCTTGATCGCGATCGATTATGCCCAGTCCGGCTGCTGACCGGCCAACTCAATCGCGCGCATCACGGCGCGCGCCTTTGCCTGCGACTCGCGAAACTCGTTGTCGGGCTTGGCATCGGCGACCGTCCCGCCGCCCGCCTGAACGTGTGCGACGCCGTCCTTGACGACGACGGTGCGGATGTGGATCGCGGTGTCGAGGTCGCCGTTGTAGGAGAGGTAGCCGATCGCTCCGCCGTAGCCGCCACGCTTTACCGGCTCGAGCTCGTCGATGATCTGCATCGCGCGGACCTTTGGCGCGCCCGAGAGCGTGCCGGCTGGAAGCGTCGCGCGCAAAGCTTCCATCGCGCCGACGCCCTCGCGCAGCGTCCCGGAGACCGTGCTGACGATGTGCATCACGTGGCTGTAGCGCTCGATCTGCTTGAGCGCCTCCACGCGGACGCTGCCGTACTCGCAGACACGGCCGAGGTCATTGCGTCCGAGATCGACGAGCATCATGTGCTCAGCCACCTCCTTGGCGTCGCCGAGAAGCTCGACCTCAAGAGCTGCGTCCTCCTGCGCGCTCGCGCCGCGCGGTCTGGTTCCGGCGACCGGCCGCGTGACTACCCGCCGGCCGGTCACGGTAATCAGCGGTTCGGGGCTGGCTCCCGCGAACTGGAAGTCGCCGAAGTCAAAGAAGTACATATACGGGCTCGGGTTGACGATTCGCAACCCGCGATAGATCGAGAACGCGTCGACCTCGACCGCCGCCGACCAGCGCTGTGAGGGCACTACCTGGAAGGCGTCGCCAGCGAAGATGTACTCGATGATTCGCGCAACGATGCCCTCGAAATGCTCCCGCGACATGTTCGACTTGAACTCGGGCAGCGCGCGCGGCTCGTGCCGCTCGCCCTGGGGCGGTAGCGGCCCGGAGAGCGTTTCGCGGACCGCGGCGATCGTCGCCAGGGCGCGCTCGTAGGAGACGTCGAGGCCGTCATCGTCGTCGGCGTGGACGTGAGCGAGGATCGTGGCCGTGTGCTTGAGGTGGTCGAAGACAACGAGCACGTCGGTCAGCATCAGCGCCATGTCCGGCAACCCCAGCTGATCCTCGTTCGGCGGCCCGAGCGGCTCCACTGCGCGCACGAGGTCATAGCCGAAAAACCCGACCGCACCGCCGGCGAACGGCGGCAGACTCTCGAGCGGCGCCTGACGGGAGCGCGCCACAGCCGCCGCCGCGACCGCGAACGGATCGCCCTCGTCCCCCAGCGACCAGCGGATCACCTCGCGCGGTTGGAAGCCGATGAACGAGTAGCGACCAAAGGTGACACCCTGCTCGGCCGACTCGAGCAGGAAGGCTGGGCCCGCTCCACGCAGCTTGAGGAACGCCGAGACCGGCGTCTCGCAGTCGGCGATCAGCTCGACGGCCAGCGGAATGAGGTTGTAGTCGCGCGCGAGCGCGCGCACCTCCTCGAGCGTGCGACTAGCGCCGGCGCTCATCAAGCACCCGCTCGACGTCGCGCAAGTGACGCTCGCGGCCGGCGAGCAGCACGAGCAGGTGGTAGATGACGTCCGCGGCCTCCTCATCGACGCGCTCGTCGCTCTCCTCGCGGACAGCGCGCACGACCTCCTCGGCCTCCTCCGTAACCTTTGCTCCGGCGCGCTCCGGATCGTCCAGCAACTCGACGGTATAGGAGCTCGCGGGCCGCTCCATCGCGCGCTCGGCGATCGTCCGCTCGATCGCCGGCAGCACCTCATGCGGAGCCGCCGGCTCGAGCTCACCGCGGTGGAAGCACGTGCGCTCGCCCGTATGGCAGGCCGGACCGGCGGGCTCAACGAGGGCCAGCAGCGCATCGCCATCGCAGTCGATCCGCAGCGCGCGCACGGTCTGTGTGTTGCCGCTAGTCGCACCCTTGTGCCAGAGCTCATCGCGCGAACGACTCCAGAGATGTAGCTCGCCGGTCTCGCGAGTGCGCTCGATCGCGCTGGCTGAGGTGTACGCGAGCATCAGTACCTCGCCCGTGTTCCAGTCCTGCACGATGCACGGGACGAGCCCGCGCTCGTCGTAGACGATCTCGCTGTCCATCGTCCGATCTTAAACGGCCGGGTCCACTAGTCGATTCCCAGGCGATCCAACAGAGCGTCATCCGTGCGCCAGTGGCGGCGGACCCGGACGCTGAGAGATAGGTACACACGACCGGATAGCTCGCGCTCGAGCTCGCGTCGCGCGGCGGTGCCGATCGTTTTGATCATGCGTCCGCCATGGCCGACGACGATCGCCTTCTGCGACTCGGTCTCGACCCAGACCAGCGCGTCAACGCGAGTGAAGTCGGGATTGCGCTCCGCCGGCCGGATGTCCTCGACGACGACGCCAACGACATGCGGGAGTTCCTGGAAGGTGCGACGCAGAACCTGCTCGCGGATCAGCTCGGCGAGCAAATCATTGCGCGCAAGATCGGAATTTTGACCTGGCTCGTAGAGGAGCGGGCTCGCCGGGAGCTGCGCCACGAGGTGCGCAACGAGTGCCCCGACGCCGGCGCCGGTTTTGGCCGAGATCGGAAAGAGCTCGGCTTGCGGCGGGGCGATCTCTGCGGCATGCAGCAGCGCCTGCGCCTTGCGTTCTCGTGTCAAGCGATCGACCTTGTTCACCGCGACCGTGACTGGGCCCGCGGAGTCCGTGAGACGCGCGGCAATTCGCCGGTCGCCAGCGCCGACCCTCTCGGCAGCGTTCAACACGAACAGCACCGCGTCTGCCTCGGCCAGCTCGTGCTCGACACGGTTGGCCATCCGCTCGGTCAGTGCATCGCGGGGCCGCTGCACGCCGGGCAGATCGACGAGCACGAGCTGCCAGTCGGGACCCGTGGCGACGCCGCGAATCGCGCGCCGAGTCGTCTGCGGGCGATCGGACACGATCGCCACCTTGCTGCCGACGATCGCGTTGGTGAGCGTCGATTTGCCGACGTTCGGCCTCCCTGCCAGAGCCACGAAGCCCGCACGCGTAGCGTCACCGACCCCGAGCGGGGCAATGTCGCCCGAGTCCGCGGAGCCGGCGGAGCTCACCAGCTCAAGAGCTCAGCCTGAAGCGCGAGCATCTCTCCGGCGTCAGCCTCATGATCCATACCGACCAGGTGGAGGACGCCGTGCACCACCGCCTCACGCAGATCGGCGGTGTGCTCTGGGCAGATCACCACGTCGCCGAGCTCCCGCGGACCGGCCGTAGCGTGCGCATCGCCGTCGATCGGGAACGAGAGAACGTCGGTAGCCTCGGCCTTTCCGCGGTGCTCGAGGTTTAGCGCCGCGATCGCGTCGGCATCGACGAACTGCACTGCGAGATGCCCGTCACGGATACCAGCGCTAGCGGCGGCCAGGTCAGCCAGGCGCAGCACCTCCGCCGAGGCGAGCGGCGCCGGCGGCTCGCCGACCAGCTCGACGTCGAGCATCCCGGCTATGTCCGCGCGCGCTTCGTGGCGAGATCCGGCGCGGCGCGTAGCGCATGGCCATCGTAGGCCTCGACGATCCGCTGGACCAGCCGATGGCGCACGACATCGGCTCCGCCGAGCGTGACGAACTCGACACCCTCGACGTCAGCCAGGATCTCGCCGACGACAACCAGCCCCGACTGCTGCTCGCGCGGCAGATCGACCTGGGTGATGTCACCCGTGACGACCATCTTCGACCCGAATCCGAGTCGCGTCAGGAACATCTTCATCTGCTCCGGCGTCGTGTTCTGCGCCTCGTCGAGGATCACGAACGAGTCGTTCAGACTGCGTCCACGCATGAACGCGAGCGGCGCGATCTCGATCACGCCGCGCTCGATGTGCTGGGAGACTTTCTCCGGGTCGATCATGTCGTTCAGAGCGTCGAACAGTGGCCGCAGATAGGGATCAATCTTCGCCATCAGATCACCGGGCAGGAACCCGAGTCGCTCGCCCGCCTCGACGGCTGGTCGAGTCAGGATGAGCCGGCTGACCTCGCGCCGCGACAACGCGGCGGCGGCCATCGCGACCGCGAGGAATGTCTTGCCGGTGCCGGCGGGGCCGATGCCAAAGGCGATCGTGTTGTCGCGAATCGCGTCGACGTAGCGCTTCTGACCGACGGTCTTGGGCGCGATCCGTCGCCCGCGATGACTCCAGACGACGTCGTCGAGCATCGCTGCCGGCGAGTCCTCAGCGTCGATCGCACCGCGAACCGTCGCGATCGTCGCCTCGGAGAGGCTGTGGCCACGCTCGCTCAGGCTGACCAGCTCGGCAACGGTGCGAGCCGCGTCATCCACGTCACCCGCCTCGCCGTCGAAGGTCATGCGGTTGCCGCGAAGGAAGACGCGGCACGCGAGCTGGCGTTCGAGCGCCCGCAGCAATTCATCCTGGTTGCCGGCGAGCGCGGCCGCGAGATCGTTCGGCAGCTCCAGCTGGCTTCTCACGCTCTGCTGAGCGCTTCGCGCACCTGGTCGGAGACGCGGCGCCCGTCGGCGCGACCGGCGACTTCAGCCATCGCGATCGGCATCACCTTGCCGAGCTCCTGCGGCGAGCTCGCACCGCTTTGGGCGACGGCGCGCGCCACGATCTCGCGTAGCTCATCGTCGTCGAGCTCGGCGGGAAGGTAGGTGCCGATCAGCTCCGCCTCGCGCGATTCGCTCGCGGCGAGATCCTCGCGGCCGCCGTCGCGAAACGCGCGCTCGGACTCAGCGCGGCGCTTGCGCTCGCGGCGCAGCACGCCGAGTTCGTCGCTTGAGCCCTCTTTGGCCGCTTTCTGCAGCTCGGAGAGCACGAGCCGCAGGGTGCCAACGCGCTCCTTCTCCCCCGCCTTCATCGCTGTGGTGAGGTCACTCTTGACGTCGTCGATGATGCTCATGCCTCGTCAGAGGATACGCGTGGGGCGGCGCCTACGAAGAGCATTGCGAGCCAGTCTCCATCGCGTAGGCTCGCCGCCCGGTGCAGCTGATGGCGCAGTTCGAGCTCGCGCTCGAACTCATCGGCTTGTCCGGCGAGCAGCCCGGAGGCGATCAAGCGCTCGGGCCGGTGATCCAGGCGCTCGGCGAGCAGCAGCAACGGCGCTAACAGAAGGTTCGCGACGATCGTGCGTGCCGCTGGGAGTCCGTCGCGCCGCAGGTCCCAGGCGCGGACGTCGATCGATACCCGGTTCGCGGTGGCGTTCGCGGCGCTAGCCTCGACGCAGGCAGGGTCGTTGTCGAGCGCGATGACGGGGGCGAATCCGAGCTTGGCGGCGGCGATCGCGAGGATGCCCGAGCCGCAGCCGATGTCGAGCAGGGTGCCAGACGCCGCGCCCTCGCGTGCGATCGTCACGAGCAGCTCGAGGCAGAGCCGGCTCGTCGCGTGCGCGCCGGTGCCGAACGCCTGCCCCGGATCAATAACGACATCGGTCAACTCCGCTGCGGCCGCCGCCGCAGGATGCCAGGGCGGACGCACGTAGAGCCGCTGCGCGATCGCGATCGGCCGGTGGAATTCGCGCCAGCGCTCAGACCAGTCGTCGGCGATCTCGCTGCTTCGAACCGTCACCAGACAGTCGCCGACGCTCGCCTCGAGCGCTGGCAGACTGGGCAGTTCGTCCGCTGCTCCGTAGATCACGTATTCGATCGTGTCGGCGTCGACCTCGACCTCTTCGAGTCCCGTTGGTGAGAACGCCAGCAGCTCGACAAGAGCTTCCTCGGCGTGGGCGCGCTCGACGCGAACGGCCAGGCGAATCACGCCGCGTGCGGGCGCAGCCAGCGCCGCAGCTTCGCGCGCACAGTCTCGTCTGCGCGCAGGTTCTCCTCAGTTATCGTGGCGCTCAACCGCTCCAGCAGCTCGCGCTGCTCAGCGGTGACGCGTCGCAGCACCTGGACGTTAACGACGACGACGAGGTCGCCGCGACCGCTTCGCTGGAGACGTGGCATGCCGCGTGCGCGTAGCAGGATGCGCTCACCCGGCTGGGTGCCCGCTTCGAGCACAACCTCGGTCGGTCCCTCGAGCGTCGACACCTCGACGGTGACGCCGAGCGCCGCCTGCGGCGCCGCAACATCGACGATCGTGATCAAGTCATCGCCATCGCGGTAGAACCGTTCGTCCTCGACGACGTGGACCCGGACGTAGAGATCGCCCGATGGCGCTCCGGACTCGCCAGCGTGGCCACGACCGCTCAGGCGCACGCGCTGCCCGTCGGCGATCCCTGGCGGGATGTCGACGCTGATCGTGGCGCTGGCGACCTTGCGTCCGCGCCCACGACACTCGTGGCACGGCTGCTTGGCGATGCGCCCGTCGCCGCCGCAGACGTCGCAGGCGACGGTTCGCATGACCTGGCCAAACGGGGTCCGGGCGACGCCCTGCAGCTGTCCCGAACCGCCGCAGCGCCCGCAGGTCTCAATCGGTGTCCCGGGCTCGGCGCCGTTGCCGTTGCAGTTCCCGCAGCGATCGACTGCGTCGTAGGTGATCTCGAAC
>DATAJI010000251.1:0-2744 GCA_036262195.1 Solirubrobacteraceae bacterium | reverse complement strand
GCCGCCAGGTTAGGCGCGGCTGCTGCATTCCTACACCCGTCGTGTCGGTCTCGGAGCCGCTGCGCTTGAAGAGTGAGGCCTGCTCCTGGTGTGCGAGATAGCGGCGACGTGGATGCTGCAAGCCGAGCGGGTGGCTACGGGAGGAGTACGTTGAGTACCTTGTCAACGTCAGTGTCGTCGTTGTAGAGGTGCCATGAGGTGCGCAGTAGTCCGCCGCGGACGGCGGCGACTATTCCGGCGCGGTTTAGTCGCCCGGCCGCGCCAGGTAGGTCGGCGCAGACGATCGCGCTGCCGCTCGGCTCAAGTCCCAGCCCAGCGCGGAAGCGATTGGCAAGCGCGAGATTGTGGGCATGGATCGCCGTGATCCCAATTTGCTCGATCAGCTCCAACGCTGGCTGTGTTCCCACCCACGAGAACCACGCCGGCGAAAGATCCAGCCGTCGCGCGTCTGCGGCGAGCCGCAGTGGCGGCCCGAAGTAGGTCGCGTGGACGTCCTCGCCGGCATACCAACCGGCACTGTGCGGGACCGCGCGTTCAAGCAGACGATCCGACACGGTCAGGAACGCGCTTCCGCGAGGAGACATCAGCCACTTGTAGGCGCCACACACGAGGGCGTCAACACGGTCGGCTTGAAGTGGTAGCCAGCCGATCGCCTGCGTGGCATCGCACAGCGTGATCGCACCTACGTCGTCCGCCGCTGTCGTGATCGCCTCGAGATCCGCGACTTCGCCTGTGCTCATCTGAACCGCGCTGAATGCAACCGCATCGACGCCATCGACAATCGAGTCAACCAGCTCCACGAGCGGGACCGTCCGCACGTCGAGGCGACGCTGCACCAGCAGCGGGAACAGCGTCGAGGTGAACTCAATCTCCGGAGCGATCACGCGGGCCCCATCGGGAAGCGCTGTCACGACCGAGCCGACCAACTCGGAAACCGTCGACCCAACCGCCACCCGCTCAACCCCGACCCCGACCAGTCGCGCGAACGCCGCGCGAGCGCCCGCTGTGCTGTCTGCCCAGTGCTCCCAGCTCGTGCGCCCACCGTGCCAATCGGCCAGCGCGGACTGCAGTGCCTCCCAAGCCGGCCGAGGCGGCAACCCGTAGCTGGCGGTGTTGCAGTACACGCCCACCGGCTCCCAGAGCGTGCGCGCTTCGGTGATTGTGGTCATCCGCTCTTCGCCCTTATCCGCGCATTCAGGCGAGCTCGGCCTCCTCGGCGCTACCGTGACCCACGGCGGCGTTCAGCGCCTTCGCGACTGCCTCGAGGCCGCGCAGGTCACGCGCGGTGACGGCAGCCTGGACGGCGCGCTCCAGTTCGTCCAGGACCGCCGTCACGCGCATCCCTGTTCGCGCGCCGCAGGCGGTGAGATGGACGACGAACGAGCGGCGGTCGTCGCTGTTGAGCTCACGCCGCACGAGGCTTCGCTGCTCGAGGCGGTCCAGGATGTTTGTCAGCGTGGAGCGCTTTCGCCCGAAATCACGGTGCAGCGTTCCGATCGCAGTCGGACCACGCCTCGTCAGTTGCGCGAGGACGTGCGCCTCGGCCTGGGTGATCCCTAGCTCGCTCGCGGCGTGCTCAACATAGGCTCCGATCTCGTGAGCTGCTCGTTCAATCGTTGACAGCATTAGTCCCGTTTCGTATTATACGCTTTGGATGCAAGATGATGATCTCATCGAGGCCTTTGAGGCAGGCCGGATCGACGGAAAGGATTTTCCACACGAGCGGCATGTTCGAGTCGCGTGGGGCTTGGCACAGCGATACGAGCGAGCGGACGCGCTTCGGCGACTGATCGCGGGGATCCTTGCGATCGCTACTCGCGCCGGCCGCCCCGGGGCGTATCACCACACAATCACGCGAGCCTGGTTTGAGCTGATCTCCCGCGCCGAGGACCTCGGCGCGTTCCCCGAGCTGTTCGATAAGACCCTCCTCAATCGCTACTACTCATCGGAGTGGCTCGCGGCCGGCCGGGAGCGCTGGCTTGAACCCGACCTTCGTCCACTGGAGCTTCGCGCGCCGAGCGCACTCGCAACTCCCCAGAACGTTCCGGCGGTCATGCGTCGGATCCCCACAGCCGTCGCGATCCTCGCCACGCGCTTCGATGACACTCCCCACGCGACCACGGTCAGCTCGTTCGCATCGGTCTCGTCCAGCCCAGCCTTGATCAGCGTGTGTCTTGCGAACGGCTCCCGCACCCTCGATGCCGTCCGCCGGGCGAACGCATTCGCCCTCTCCGTGCTCGCCAATGATCAGGACGAGCTTGCGGTTCGCTTCGCGGCAGCGGATCGAGCGGCGGGCGCAGCACAGTTCGCTGGAGTGCCGCACGAATCGAGCGCCTACGGACCAGTCATCACGGACGCCACGGCCTGGGTTGGCTGCCGGCTCCACGCAGCCCATCCGTGCGGAGATCACCACATCGTCCTCGGGGCAGTTGGCCTCGCGCAGACACCATCCGACAAGCACCCGCTCCTCAGACACGACTCCACATATCGCTAGCACCGATGAGCCTCGGCGAGAGGGAACCAGCCGGACGGCCGATCCGTTACCCACATCGGCCAAGCTCCGCGACTTGGCCGCGCACCGGGGCGCGACCGCTGCTGGGCGAGACCGGTAACGAGCGGCGATCTCCGCAGGCTCCTGCTGATCGACGAAAGCAGGAGTGAGCAGCGAGCCCCGCCAGACGCTCGCAACTCGTCCAGAGCATGAGTCTGGCGAGATGCCGAGCAGACGCTCGCATGTCGCGCTG
>DATAJI010000250.1:0-16104 GCA_036262195.1 Solirubrobacteraceae bacterium | reverse complement strand
AGGTAGCCGGCGACGTAGAGCGCCCAGTACCAACCGCCGCGGCTCCCGATCTGGGCCAGGATGTCGTCCTTCGAGAAGAAGCCGCTGAACGGCGGCACGGCCGACAGCGCGAGCCCGCCGATGATGAAGCAGGCGAACGTGAACGGCAGCGCTCGGCGGAATCCCGACATCCGGTCGAGTGACTGGTTGCCGCCCATCGCCCCGATCAGCGAACCGGCCGCCATGAACAGCAGCGCCTTGAAAAAGGCGTGGGTCATCAGGTGAAAGAGGCCCGCGCTGTAGGCGCCGACCGAGACGCCCATGATCATGTAGCCGATCTGCGACATCGTCGAGTAGGCGATCACCCGTTTGATGTCCACCGCGGCGAGACCGATCGTCCCCGCGACCAGCAGCGTCACCGCGCCGCCGACCGCGCCAACGTCCTCAGCCGCCGGCGCGAGCTGGAACAGCGGGTGCATACGAGCGATCAGGTAGACGCCGGCCGTGACCATCGTCGCGGCGTGGATCAACGCGCTGACGGGAGTCGGTCCCTCCATCGCGTCAGGCAACCATGTGTGGAGCGGAATCTGCGCGGACTTCGCGAACGCCCCGACCAGTAGCAGCAAGCACCCCGCGGTGATATTGCCGCTGCCCTTTGCGAAGACGTGTGGCGCTGCGTGAAACGTTGCCACGAAGTCGAGCGTGTGCGAGCTGCGGAAGATGAAGAACGTTCCGAGCACCAGGCCGACGTCACCGACGACGTTGATGACGAAGGCCTTGAGTCCGGCGCGCGTGGCCGTCGTGCGTCTGTACCAGAAGCTGATCAGCAGGTAGGAGGCGGCACCGACGAACGCCCAACCGACGATCAGCAGCACGAAGTTTCCGGCCAGGACCAACAGCAGCATCGAGAAGACGAAGAAGTTGAGGTAGGCGAAGAAGCGCGCGTAGCCCTTGTCGCCGCTCATGTAGCTGGCCGAGTAGAGGTGGATCAGCATCGAGACGCCGGCGACGACGCCGATCATGAAGACCGACAGCGGGTCGACCAGCACCGTGGCGTTGGCGTTGACGCCGACCGTGTTCGCGACGCTCCAGAGCGTCGAGCCGAGCTCGCGGTGCGCGGGAGCGAGCGCCAGCAGCTTGACCAGCGAGACGATCGCGAAGGCGAACGAGATGGCTATCGCCAGCGTGCCGATCCAGCCGGCGCTTCGACCCGGCAGCACCTTGAAGCCGAAGGCGATGATCAGCGTTCCGGCGAGCGGTGCGGCGAGGACGAGCCAGGCGGCGGTGGTGGCACTCATCCCTGTAGCTCCCGCATCGCGTCAACATCGACCGGCAGGCGGTGGCGATGCATCGCGACGATCACGCCGAGCCCGACCGTCACCTCACAAGCCGCAACGACCATCACGATCAGCGCGAAGATCTGGCCGTCGGCGTTGCCCCACATCTTCGAGAAGCCGATCAGCGCGAGGTTGGCGGCGTTCAGCATCATCTCCAGGCAGAGCAGGATCACGAGCGGGTTGCGCCGCACGAGCACTCCGCCCGCGCCGATCGCGAAGATCAGCGCCGAGACGGCGAGGTACCAGGCGATCGTCACGTCGGCCGCTCCTGGCGCTCGACGGCCTGCGCGGCGGTCAGTGTCTCGGCGCTACCGAGCGTCTCATGCTGCGTGCCCGTGTAATAGGGGCGGGGGCGGAAGAAATCGACTGCGCTGATCGTCGGGCGGTCCTCCACTCCGTCCTCGAGGCCGCCACGCCGCCGCGCCAGCGTCACCGCGCCGACCGCGGCGAGCAGCAGCAGGAACGAGGCGATCTCGAACGGCGCGAGGAACCTGGTTAGGAACAGCGTGCCGATCTGCTCGGGGTTGCCGAAGCCGGCGGCGACGTGTGCGCCACCGGTGCCGATCGCCTTCAGGCCGGACCCGAGCACGGCGATGAACAGCTCGATCACGAGCGCGCCGGCGCAGGCGAACGCGCCGAACGTACCGGCGCGTCCCGGACCGCCCGAGGCCGTCAGGTTCTCGCCGCCGACGTAGGAGACGACGAACACGTAGAGCACCATCACGGCGCCTGCGTAGACGACGACTTGCGCTGCCGCGACGAACTCCGCGTGCAGCAGCAGGAAGAGGACCGCCAGCGAGAGCAGGTGGACCACGAGGGCGAGCACGCTGTAGAACGGATCCTTCAGCGCTATCACGCCGATCGCCCCCGCGAGCGTGCCGAGCGCCGCGATGAAGAAGACGATGTAGGACATCAGATCGAGGGCTCGCTGTGCCTCATCTACTCCCCCTCGGCGCGCAGCGGCGACGCGTCGAGCGGCTCGGCGAGGAGCATTTCCTTGGTGAAGATCAAGTCGCCACGGGTGTAGTCCGAGAGCTCGTAGTCGTGTCCCATCGTGATCGCGTCGAACGGGCAGGCGACCTCGCAATAGCCGCAGAATATGCAGCGGCTCATGTTGATCTCATAGACCGCGGCATAGCGCTCGCCGGCCGAGACGCGCATCTCCGGCGTGTTCTCCGCGGCGACCACGCGGATGCAGTCCGCGGGGCAGGCAGCGGCGCAAAGCGAGCAACCGACGCACTTCTCGAGCCCTGCCTGTCCACCGCCGTCGCCGGAGTCCTCGAAGCGGTGCAGCTTGTGCCGACCGCGGAAACGCGGGTACACCGCGACCTTCTGCTCGGGGTACTGGATCGTGTTCACGCCCTCGATGACGCGCGCGAGGGTCGTCTTCAGGCCCCGCAGGGTTTCGCCGAACGCTCGGTAGGCGCCACCGGCGCCGCCCGGCTCGGGCGCCCGCTGGACCTCGATCTGGTCATCGCCCGGGCTCCAGCGCGCCGCGCTTCCCGGCGCGGGGCTCATCCGTGCACCGCCACGACGACGATTGCCGTGATCAGCGTGTTGAGTGTCGCCAGTGGCAGCAGGATCTTCCAGCCGAAGCTCATCAGCTGGTCGTAGCGCAGGCGCGGCAGCGTCGCGCGGATCCAGATGAAGAAGATGACGAAGAGCGTCATCTTGAAGAGCACGACGAAGGGATCGGTCCAAGCCGGCTGCTGCGTCCATCCCGGGATCAGCCAGCCGCCGAGGAACAGCGTCGTCGCGACGCCGGATACGACGACAACGTTGAGGTACTCAGCGAAGTAGTAGGAGGCGAAGCGCCCGCCGCCGTACTCGGTGTTGTAGCCGCCGACCAGCTCGGCGTCGGCCTCGGCCAGGTCGAATGGCGCGCGGTTGGTCTCGGCGAACGCTGCGACGAGGAAGATCAGGAAGCCGGCGAGCTGCGGCACGATGTACCACATGCCCTCCTGCGCGTAGACGATCTTGGTCAACGAAAGCGTGCCGGCCGTGATCAGCACGCCGACGAGCGCGAGTCCCTGCGAGACCTCGTAGGAGATCAACTGCGCGGCGGCGCGCATCGCGCCGAGGAACGAGTACTTCGACCCTGACGCCCAGCCGCCGAGCATCAGGCCGTAGAAAGCGATCGCGCTGAGCGCGAAGATGTAGAGCGGGCCGATCGACACGTCGACCCCGTAGAGCCCGACTTTCGTGCCGAAGATGTGCGGCGTATCGCCGAACGGGATGATCGCGAACGTCGCGACCGCGGTCATGATCGAGATCGTGGGCGCGAGGATGTAGAGCGGGCCGATCGACGTGTTCGGCCGCGACTGTTCCTTGCCGAGCAGCTTGACGATGTCGGCGAGCGGCTGGATCAAGCCATAAGGGCCTACTCGGTTGGGGCCGTAGCGGCCCTGGAAGCGGCCGAGCAGCTTGCGCTCGGCGATCAGGACGATCGGCACGATCTGCAAGCCGATCGCGAAGATGATGATGCCCTTGATGATCTGGATCCACCAGGCCTCGGAGTAGTCGACGGTCGCGAGCGGTGTCAAAGCGCGCTCACCTCGCTTTGCTCGATCTCCGCCAGCGCTTCCTGTTGCGCGGCGAGCAGCGCGGCCGCTTCGGCTTCGACGCTTTGCACGGAGCGGATCCTGACGTGCGGGCCGCGTAACGCGTTCGCGCCGTTGTCGTCGAGCTCGCGCTCCAGAAAGGCTGTGCCGGCGGGAGCGCTGTCGCGCACGACGACACGACCCCTGATGTCCGCGTGGTCGTCGCTGACCACGACCTGCTCGTCATGGCGCAGCCCGAGCGCGGCGGCGTCCGGCGGGCTCAACTCGACGCGCTGGCTCGGCGCGAGGAAGGCGAGCGCGGGTGAGGCTTTGACCTCCGGTCCGGCCCAGATCGAGCGGTAGCTCCCGAGCAGGACCTTGCCGGACTGCTGGCGCGGCGGGCGGCGAAGCTTGGCGCTAGCGACGCGCGTACCGTCGCTTGCCGACGATTCCGCGGCTTGCTCCTGCCAGCGGACTCCGTGACCGGCAAGGCGCTCGAGCGTCAGGCCAGCGTAGAGATCGACAGTCGAGAAGAGATCGGCGCTCAGCGCCGCGGCGCTATCGGGACCGATGCTGGCGCCGAGCATGCGCCCGAGCTCGCGCAGGATCCGCCATTCGCTGCGAACCTCGTCGACATGTCCGATCGCCGGGCGCAGCCGCTGGACACGACCGTCGGGATGGGTGATCGTGCCCTCCTTCTCAGCGCTCGACTCGCTTGGAAAGATGACGGTCGCGTGCTCGCGAAGCCCTTTGGTGAGGAAGGACGCATGTGCGATCACCGTCGTCGCTTCCTCGAGCCCGCGCTCCCAGGCCTGGCCGTCCGGGTAGGAGCGCAGCGGATCAACGCCGAGCAGGTACAGCGCCGCGAGCTCGCCGTTGCCAAGCGCCTTGGCGATCGCTGCCGGATCCCGCCCGCCGCTACGCGTCGGGCGGCTGAGCCCCGGTCCGGCATTTGGCATGACGCCAACCTCGCGCAGGCCACGACCGTTCGCGGCGTCGGGAATGCCGATCATGCCAGCCCCCGAGCGTCCGGCGAGAGCGAGCGCGTCGGCGAGCGCCAACAGAGCGGCGCCGTCGGCGCTGAGCAACTGCTCGCCGTAGACGATCACGACCTCCTTGCCAGCGGCCCGCAGCCCGCTGGCGAGCTTCTTCACCTCGGTAGCGCTAACTCCAGCGGCGCGCGCGGCGTCCTCCAGGGCGCTGTCGCGGCGCAGCGCAGCCACCAGAGCCCAGACCAGCTCGGACCCGCGCTCCGGCGCGAACCGCAGCTTCGCGGCGGAAACCGGATCCAGAGCGCTCGCGCGCGGCGATGCGACGAATAGCCTTACGCCGTGGCGGCGCACGCCCTTGCGGATTCGCAGGTCGAGGATCGGCGCGTCATCGAGCGGCTCGCAGTCGAGCACGAGGACGGCGTGGGCGAACTCGAGGTCGGGCACCGACGCGGCGAGGGCCGGGTCCGATAGGGCACGCCAGTGCGCGAGGCTGACGGCGGCGCCCGGGCTCGACGCCAGGTGCGGTGATCCGAGCACGTCGCGCAGCAGGCGCGAAAGCAGCAGGCCTTCCTCGTTGGTCGCTCCGCCGCCGGCAAGCGCGGCGACCTTCGAGCCGGCACGCTGCAGCGCGCCCACCGCTTCGGCGAGCGCGCGCTCCCAGCCGACGCTGCGAAGCAGGCCGCCGTCGCGGATCATCGGCTCGGTGATGCGCTCGTCGACGTGGATCGCCTGGTAGGCGAAGCGACCCTTGTCGCAGAGCCAGCCGTCGTCGACTTCGTGGTGGTCGCGCGCGAGCACGCGCAGCACTCGCTCGTCGCGGACGGTCAGCGATGTGTTGCACTGCGCCGGGCAGAGCGTGCAGATGCTGCCGGCGCCTTCGATGTCCCACGGCCGCGCGCGGAAGCGGTACGGGCGCGAGGTGAGCGCGCCGACGGGGCAGAGCTCGATGATGTTGCCCGAGAACGGTGCCACGTAGGGGTGGCCGTCGAACGTCCCGACGAATGAGTGCTCGCCGCGCTCGAGCAGCACGAGCTGGTAATCCTCAGCGACCTCCTGCGAGTAGCGCACGCAGCGGTAGCAGAGGATGCAGCGCTCGCGGTCGATAGCGATCAGCGGCGAGAGCTCGAGCGGCTTACGGAAATGACGCTTGGGCTCGATGAAGCGCGAAATGCCGCCGCCCCAGCCGAACGTGATGTCCTGCAGCGGACACTCCCCGCCCTTGTCGCAGACCGGGCAGTCAAGCGGGTGGTTGATCAACAGGAACTCGACGACCGCCTGCTGCGCGACGCTCGCGCGTTCGGAGCGCGTGTGCACGACCATGCCGTCCTTGACCGCCGTCGAGCACGCGGTCTGGAGCTTTGGCATCCCTTCGATCTCGACCAGGCACATGCGGCAGGCGCCGACCGGCTCACCGAGCTTCGGCTCGTAGCAGAAGACAGGGATCTCGATGTCGCCGAGCTTTGCGGCATCGGCGAGCATCATGTTCTCCGGCGCCTGTACCTCGCGGCCGTCGACCGAGAGCGTGATCATCTGTGGGCTCGGGCGGGGCATCAGCGGGCCACTAGGCGACCGAAGCGAGCTGGCGGGACTGGATGTGGGCCTCGAACTCGCCGCGGAACTTGGCGATCATCGAGCCGATCGGCATCGCCATCGCGTCGCCAAGCACGCAGAGGCAGTTTCCAATGATGTGCTCCTGGACCGACGCCATGATGTCGAGGTCCATCGGCGTCGCGTCGCCCGCCTCGATCCGCTCCAGCATCTTGACCGTCCAGTTGGTGCCCTCGCGGCACGGCGTGCACTTGCCGCAGGACTCGTGGCGGTAGAACTTTGCCGTCTTGAGCGCGACGTCGAGCACCGGCGTCTTGTCGTCGATGACGATGATCGCGCCCGAGCCGAGCATCGAGCCAGCCTTGGCGAGGCTGTCGAAGTCGTACGGGACGTCGAGGTCTTTGGCGGTGAGCACCGGCGCGCTCGAGCCGCCCGGGAACCACATCTTGACCTTGCGGCTCGGCGGCGGCCCGCCCGCCAGGTCGAAGATGATCTGCCGCGACGGGATGCCGAGCTCGATCTCGTAGTTGCCGGGCCGCCGGACGTGACCTGAGACCGAGACGACCTTCGTGCCCGACGAGCCGGACACGCCGAGCTTTGCGTATTTCTTGCCGCCCATGCTGATGATGTGCGGCATCGTCATCAGCGTCTCGACGTTGTTGATCAGCGTCGGGCCCTGGTAGAGGCCTTGGAGCGCCGGGAACGGCGGCTTCAGTCGCGGATTGCCGCGCTTGCCTTCGAGCGAGTCGAGCAGTCCAGTCTCTTCGCCGCAGATGTAGGCGCCGGCGCCGCGATGCAGAACGAGCGAAAGCGAAAGCTCCGAGCCGAGGATCCGCCGGCCGATGTAGCCGGCCGCGCGCGCCTGCACGATCGCGGCGTCGAGGATCCTTGCCTGCTCCTCGTACTCGCCGCGGATGTAGATGAAGGCGTGGTTTGCACCCGCCGCGTGGGCCGCGATCACGATCCCTTCAATCAGCATGTGCGGCGATTTCTGCATCAGCTCGCGGTCCTTGAACGTGCCGGGCTCGGACTCATCGGCGTTGCAGACGAGGTACTTGTCAATGTCGCCCTTTGGCAAGAACGAAGCCTTGCGTCCCGCCGGGAAGCCGGCGCCGCCGCGCCCGCGCAGGCCCGAGGCCTCGAGCTCGGCGATCACCGCTTCCTGGGTCATCGCGAGTGCCTTGCGCAGAGCCTTGTAGCCTCCACGGCGCTCGTAGACCGCGATATCGCTGAGCCCGGGCTCGTCGATGTCGCGCAGCAAAAGCGGTTTGACGGCGGCGCTCACTTCTGCTCCTTGCGCAGCTCTGACGCCGCGGTCGCTCGCAACGCAAGGGCCAGCTCGGGAATCGGCTCGCGGCCGGCGCGCAGGTCGCCGACGAGTCGTTTCGCATCACCTTTGCCAAGCGGGCCGTAGTAGACGTGATCGACCGAGACCATCGGCGCGATGTCGCACGCTCCGAGACACTCGAAGTGCCGCAGCGTGATGTCTCGCCGCTCGCCGACCTCAGCTTCAAGCGATGCGTACAGCTCGTCGGCACCGCGCAACGAGCAGCTGATGTTCGTGCACACGTAGACGATGTTCTCGCCGGCCGGCTGGAGCTCGAACATGTCGTAGAACGTGGCGACCGACGTCAGGTAGCCGGGGGTCACGCGCATCACGCAGGCCGCCTCGAGGATCGCCTGCGGCGAGCACCAGCCGTGGTGGTCCTGTGCCGCGCGGAGCGCCGGCAGGGCAGCGGAGTGACGATCGGGATAGCGCGCCATCGCCTTCTCGATCTCGGTGCGCAACTTCGCTGGGACGTCGACGAGCGCCGGGTCAGGTACCTCGGCGGGGTCCTTCTCGAGGTCGGCCGGTTCATCCCAGCCCGGCGTCCGCGAGCCCTCCCGGCTGCGAGGTATCTCGCGCCCGGCAAGCTCCTGGCGGTACTCGAAACCTGGGCCGGCGCTGTCAGCAGGGCTCATCCCAAGACCTCCGCCGGGTCACGCGCAGCCCCGACAACGCAATTGATGCGGCGAGCATCCGGCCACGCAGCGCCCAGGGAGCCAGGCGAGGACGGCCGGCGAAGCCGGCACCCGCAGCCACTCATCGGTCGATCCCCCCGAGGATCGGGTCGAGCATCGCCAGCGTCGCGATCAGGTCGGCAATGTAGCTGCCGCGAGTCATCGGGCCGGTTGCCTGAAGGTTGACGAAGCTCGGATCGCGCATGTGCACGCGCGCCGGCTTGGCCGAGCCATCCGAGCGGACAAAGCAGCCGAGCTCGCCGCGGGGTGATTCGATCGGGTAGTAGACCTCGCCCGGCGGCACGCGAAAGCCCTCTGTGACGAGCTTGAAGTGATGGATCAGTGCTTCCATCGAGGTCGCGAGCTCGTGTCGCGGCGGCAGTGCGATCTTGCGGTCGGTCGTGATGTGCGGGCCCTCGGGCAGACCGTCGAGCGCCTGCTCGATGATCTTCACCGACTCCTTTATCTCGGCGACGCGCACCGCATAGCGGTCGTAGTTGTCGCCGACGGTCCCGACCGGGATCTTGAACTGGAAGTCTTCATAGGAGGAGTAGGGAGCCGCCTTGCGCAGGTCCCAGGGGTTGCCGGCGGCTCGCAGCAGCGGCCCCGTGACGCCGAGCGACAGCAGCGATTCCTCATCGAGCGTGCACGTGTTGCGCAGTCGCTGGAGCAGGATCTCGTTGCGCTTCAGCAGATCGTTGTACTGGTCGACGCGGGTCGGCATGATCGCGATGAACTCGCGCAGCTTCGCTTCGAACCCGAGCGGGATGTCCTCGATCACCCCGCCGACCTGGAAATAGCGCGTGTGCATCCGCTGGCCCGAGGATTGCTCGAACAGGTCGAGGATCATCTCGCGCTCGCGGAAGCAGTACCAGAACATCGACATCGCCCCGAGATCCAGCGCGCTGGTACCCAGCCAGACGAGGTGGGACATGATCCGATTCAGCTCGAGGTGGATCACGCGCAGGTACTGGGCGCGCTTTGGCACCTCGCATTCGAGCAGCGTCTCGACCGCGCCGCAGAAGGCCATCGCGTTGAAGTAGTAGGAGAGGTAGTCCATCCGCTCGACGACCGGGATCACCTTCCAGTAGGCCTTGTCCTCGGCCGTCTTCTCGATCCCCGTGTGGACGTAGCCGATGATCGGCTTGATGTCGCGAACCACCTCGCCCTCGAGCGTCACGAGCAGGCGCAGCACGCCGTGCGTCGCCGGATGGTGGGGGCCGATGTTGAGCGTCAACAGCTCGGCAGTCGGTCCGCTGCGCTGCGTTGCGACCTGCTCCTCGAGTGGGGCCAGCGTGATGCTGTCCTCCATGCGGCGGTAGTCCGTGCGCGTGCTCATCGGGTCCAGCCGGGCGAGGTGGCGTCGTTGTGGGTGAACAGGACGGGCTCGCCGCCGAGGGGAAAGTCGCGGCGCTGCGGATGGCCCTCGTAATCCTCCGGCATCAGGATTCGCCGCAGGTCGGGGTGGCCGTCGAATTCGACGCCGAACATGTCGTAGACCTCGCGCTCCTGGTGGTTGGCGGTCGGCCAGTCGGGCGTCACCGATTCGACGTTTGGGCTGTCGAGGCTGACGCGGAGCTTCACCGCGATCCGCTCGATGCGAACCATGTCCAATAGCTCGTAGTGGACTCCAAGGCGCGGTTCGTGCGGGTAGTAGTCGACGCCATGGACGCTCATCAGCGCGCGGTAGCCGTGACTGTCGCGCAGCGCCCCGAGCACCGGGCGTACCGTTGCGGGCTCGACCAGCAGGCTCGCCTGCCCGCGGAAGTACTCGGTCTCCAGCACGCATCCCGGGATGGCCTCGCCGAGCGCTGCTGCGATCAGCTCGAGCCCGACCTGGTCAGGCACCGGCGCTCTCCGCCGGCACCTCGATGACCTCTTCGGTACCGACCGCGCCGTAGCGCTCGCGCCAGCTGAGATCCGGATCGTCCTGGATCATCTTGCGCAGCTTGAGGATGCCGTGCATCAGCGCCTCGGGCCGCGGCGGGCAGCCTGGAACGTGTACGTCCACCGGCATGAACTTGTCGGCCGGAACGATCGCGTAGTTGTTGAAGACGCCCATCGACGACGAGCATGCGCCCATCGCGATCGCCCATTTCGGCTCGAGCATCTGGTCATAGATCCGCCTCACGACCGGCGCCATCTTGATCGAAACGCGTCCCGAGAGGATCAACAGGTCGGCCTGCCGCGGCGACGCCCGGAACGCCTCGAAGCCGAAGCGCGCGACGTCGACTCGTGCCGCGACGATCGACATCATCTCGATCGCACAGCAGGCGAGGCCGAAAGTCGCCGGGAAGAGGGAGTTCGATCGCGCCCAGTCGACGGCCTTTTCGAGCGTCGTCGTGAGGATCGACTGCTCGACGAGTCGCTCCAGCTCGAGACCCTCGAGGTCACCGCGCAACAGGTCGCGCGCCAGCAGGCCGCGGGCGCGGAAGCTGTTCGGGTCGCCAACGCTCTCGCGAGTTACCGCCACTCGAGCGCTCCACGTCGCCACACGTACACGAACGCGACGAAGAGCAGCACGACGAACGTGATCGTCTCGAGCAGCGCGAAAGAACCGAACGCGCGCAGCTCGGCCGCGATTGGGTAGAGGAAGATGGTCTCGATGTCGAACAAGATGAAGAGCATCGCGATCAGGTAGAAGCTGATCCCGAAGCGGAAGCCGTACTTGACCTCGGAGGGGAGCCCGCACTCGTAGGGCTCGGTCTTCGACGCGATCTTGCGCCGTGGTCCGATGACCGTGTTGAGGTAGGCGAAGGTGCCACCGACGATCGCCCCGAGCGCGAGAAACACGATCGCGGGCAGGTAGCTCTGAAGCACGAAAGCGTTATATCACTACCCCGGGAAGCCTTGTGCTCAACTGTTACTTAGTGGCAAAAGGGACGAGCAGCAAACGGCGGAGCGTCACTTGAGCCACCACGCTGTCATGCGGGACGCCGCTCTGGTGCTGGCTGCGCTCAGCGGCCTCGCCGGCCTGTTCGGGGTGTTGCGCTGGTTGCGCTCGGAGACGAGCCCCAGCTTCTGGATCGCGGTTCGTGTCGGTCAAGCCGCCGCAATCGCCTACGCCGTGCTGACCGGCGTCGCCTACCTCTCCGATTGGTCGCCGTCGAACAAGCTCTTCTATCTCTACGCTCTGCTACCCGTCGCGATCGGATTTGTCGCCGAGCAGCTTCGCGTGATCTCCGCCGACCAGGTGCTCAGCGCCCGCGACCTCGAGGACGCGGCGGCGGTCGGTCGGCTTCCGCCAAGCGAGCAGCAGGGCGTCGTGACCGCGATCCTCCGCCGTGAGATGGGGGTGATGGCGGCGGCGGCAATCGTCGTGTGCTTCCTTGCGCTACGCGCCTACGGCACGTTTTGAACAGGGGCCTCGCCGATCGTTGCGCGCGACCGGCTGCGAGGCGGTGCCGGTGCTGGCGCAGAACGCACACCGTGACGTTGTGCTCGGCAGAGGCCTCAGCACGCACGAGTGCCATCGTCACGAAGCCGCACGAGCGGCGGCACGTGGCTTCGGTACCTAGCGCCCAACGACCGCGAGCGCCCCATAGGCTCCGAGGTCGGCGTAGTTCGCGCCCGGGTCGTACACGCGGTACCTCCCGGGGGGCAGGCGGAACGCGGTGGTCGTCACGGTGTGTCCCGGGAACACTGCGCCGGTCTGCTTGAGGATCCGCCCGTCGGAGTCCGCGACGGCGACCTCGTGCACGAGCACGCCGTCGTTGACGAGACGAATGCGCACCTCACCGGCGAGCATGTGAACTGATTCGGGGGAGATCTCATACTCGCCGACGCGGAGTCGAAGCAGTGACGAGCTGTAGCTGGCGCTGCTCTCGCCGCAGCCGCAGAGTGCGAGCGCGATGGCAAGCGCCAGCAACAGCCCGAAGGCCCGCGAGCCGGTCACGGCGTCACGCCTGCGCTGGAGCGGCAGCATCCCCGGGAGCATTATCCGTATCATCTCCGCCCGCATGAGCCGTGTCGCGAAGATCGTCGCCAGTGGAGCCGCGGCGCTCGCGGCCGCCGTCGCGATCAGCGCCTGCGGCGCGCAGGGAATCGCAGTGTCCACCGCGAGCCCTTATCACCAGGGAGCAGTCCTCTTCCTCGACCACTGCTCGGGCTGCCACACGCTATCGGCGGTAGGCGCCGAAGGCTCCGCCACCTCGGTTCAGAATCGGCTGCGCACCAACGCGCCGAATTTCAACTTCCGCGCCGAGACCGTTCAGCAGGTGCTCTTCGCGCTCGAGAACGGCGGCTTCTCCGGCCAGATCATGCCCGAGAACATCGTCGTTGGCGCGCAAGCCCAAGCCGTCGCGAGGTTCCTCGCCCATTACGCCGGTCGCGACGCGCCGAAAACGCCGACGTTGCCGCAGACGCCGTCCTAGCAGGCCGGCGGTTCTCGACCTCAAGCTGATCCGCGAGCAACCCGACGCGGTACGCGCTGCACTCGCGCGCCGTGGCGGGGACGTCGAGGCCGGCGTGGCCGGCGTGCTCGAACTCGACCGCAGGCGCCGCACGATCCTGCCTGAGCTCGAGTCGCTGCGAGCCGCCAAGAACAGCGCCTCGGAGGAGATCGCGAAGGCAAAGCAGGCGGGGGCCGACGCTAGCGGGGCGATCGACGCGATGCGGACGCTCGGGCAACAGGAGAAGCAGCTCGAGGCCGATCTCGCGCAGACCGACAGCTCGCTCCAGGACGCATTGAGCCGGCTTCCGAATCTGCCAAGCGAGGATGCGCCGGCGTCCGACACAGTGCTGAAGACGGTCGGCACGCCGCGTACCGGAGACCGGTTCCTCGACCACCTCGAGCTCGCCGGCCCGCTGATCGACATGGAGGCCGGTGCCCGCCTCTCCGGCGCTCGCTTTGCCTACCTACGAGGCGAGCTCGTGATGCTCGAGTTGGCGCTCGTGCGCTGGGTGCTCGAGCGACTCATGACCGAGGGGTTTGAGCCCGTCATCCCGCCTGTGCTGGTCCGCGAGCAGGCCCTCTACGGCACCGGCTTCCTGCCCGACACCGAGCAGCAGATCTATGCTGTGCCCGAAGACGAGCTCTACCTCGTCGGCACCTCGGAAGTCGCGCTCGCATCGCTGCACGCGGCGGAGATCCTCCCCGCCGACTCCCTGCCGCGTCGCTATGCGGGCTTCTCGTCTTGCTTTCGCCGCGAGGCCGGTGCCGCCGGCAAGGACACGCGCGGGATCATCCGCGTGCACCAGTTCGACAAGGTTGAGATGTTCGTCTTCACGACCGCTGAAGCGAGCGCCGATGAGCACGAGCGCCTGCTCGCGATCGAGGAGTCGTTGCTGGGTGCGCTCGAGATTCCTTACCGCGTCGTCGCGATCGCCGTCGACGATCTCGGCGCCTCGGCCGCAAAGAAGTACGACTGCGAGGCCTGGCTTCCATCGGGGCAGCGCTACCTCGAGCTTACGTCCTGCTCGAACACGACCGACTTCCAGGCGCGGCGACTCGATATCCGAGTGCGCGGCGCGGCATCTGGCCGCCCGGTGGCGGCACACACGTTGAACGGCACTGCTGTCGCAGTCGGTCGCACGATCGTCGCGCTGCTCGAGAACGGGCAGCAGACGGACGGCTCCGTGGTGCTGCCCGAGTGCCTCGTCGCTTATGGCGCTCCCGCGAGCATCGCTCGCCAGGCTCCGGGCAAAGCCTGAGTTAGTCCGTCTCGCCCGCGCCGCTGGCGGCTCGCGCGAGCTCGATCACGAACACGGCCCCGCCGTCTGGCGCGTTGCTGGCGCTGACCCGCCCGCCGTGCGCTGCGACGATTTCGGCGACGATCGCCAGCCCGAGGCCAGCGCCCGCCTTGCCGCGCTCACGACCACCTTCGGCTCGCCAGAAGCGCTCGAATACGGCGTCCTGCGCGTCTTCCGGCAGACCGGTTCCGTGGTCGCGCACCGCGACGCGCTCGACCCCGCTGGGGCTGCTCAGATCGATCTCGATCGGTGTTCCCGCCGGGGTGTGCTTGATCGCGTTGTTCATCAGGTTCGCCAGTACCTGTCGCAGTTGGTGGACGTCGCCGCTGACGACATGATGCGAGCGCGAACCGCGAGCGACCGGCTGCACCGAGACAGTTATCTCGCGCTCCGGCGCCACGGCGCTCGCATCGCGTCGGGCGTCCTCCACGAGCGGGACGAGATCGACTGGCGCGCGTGTCGTCTGCGGCATCTCATCGAGTCTGGCGAGCGCCAGCAACTCCTCGACGAGAACGCCCATTCGCGCTGCCTCCTCCTCGATCCGCCGCATCGCCCGCGCCGTATCCTCGGGCTTCGATGTCGCACCGAGGCGGAACAGCTCCGCGTAGCCGCGGATCGAGGTCAGCGGGGTGCGCAGCTCGTGCGAGGCATCCGACAGGAAGCGCCGCAGCCGTTCCTCACTCTCCTGGCGCTTGGTGAAAGCCCGCTCGATCTGGCCGAGCATCGCGTTGAGGGCGAGGCCGAGCCGCCCCACCTCGGTGCGCTCGTCGGCTGGGCTGACGCGGCGCGACAGGTCACCGGCGGCGATGGCACCCGCGGTAACGCCGATCCGATCGAGCGGCCGCAGTCCGATGCGGATCACCAACCAGGCGAGGATCGCCAGCGCCGCGAGCACGGACGCGATGACGATCGCCTCGATCGTCTCGAGGCGGGCCAGCGACGCGTCGACGTCATTTAGCGACAGTGCGATCAGCGTCAGGCCCGAGCCCGTGTCGCTCGGCTTGACGATCACGCGGTAGGAAAGGCTCGGATCGCCTTTCGCCTGAGCCGTCATGATCCTCGGCGGACGGCCGCCGATCGTGAGCCGTGAGAGCACATACGCCGGCACGACCGGCGGGTGGCGGTAGGTGTCGGAGCTGGTGTTGTAGGGCTTCCGGGAAGGCTTGCCGGTAGCGGTCAGGTGCTCGCCAAAGCTGTCCGGCGGCGGGGGCAACTGGAAGTCCTGAGGCGGATTGTTGTGCTGTGTTGCGGGCTGTCCGCCATCGCTGTCATCGCCCGCAGCGGGCGTCAAGGACGGCGCGTGGCGCAGGTTGTCCTGTGTGTCCAGCGCATCCTCGACCGGATTGACCGCCTCGACGACCTGGGTGTTGAGACGGTCGAGCAGGAACGAGCGCTCCGCCCGGTACGTCGCGAACCCCGCCACCAGCAGGCCGATCGCTGTTAGCACGACGAGCCCGACGAGCAGCCGAGTCCGCAGCGACACGAGGCTCAACAAGACTCAGCCTCGCGGTAGCCGTAGCGAGTAGCCGACGCCGCGCACCGTGTGGATCAAGGCCGGCGCCTCGACGTCGACCTTCTTACGTAGGTAGCTGATGTAGGTCTCGAGCACCCGCGCATCACCACCGAAGTCGTACTGCCAGACATGATCGAGCAGCTGCGCTCGCGTCAATACGCGTCGCGGATTCGCCATCAGGTAGCGCAGCAGGCGGAATTCGGTTGCCGTCAGCTCGATCGGCCGCGCGCCGCGCGAGACCTCTCGCGTGTCCTCATCGAGCTCGAGGTCGGCGAATGCGAGCTTCGCCGACTCGGGTTCGGTCAAACCGTTGCGGCGTAGGATCGTGCGGATCCGTGCGACGAGCTCCTCGAGGCTGAACGGCTTCGTCATGTAATCGTCGCCGCCGAGCGTCAGCCCGCGGACGATGTCCTCGGTCGCGTCGCGAGCGGTCAGGAAGATGATCGGGACCCCGGTGCGGGCGCCGGCCATCCGCCGCGCGACCTCGAAGCCGTCGATGTCGG
>DATAJI010000249.1:0-1747 GCA_036262195.1 Solirubrobacteraceae bacterium | reverse complement strand
CACTAATAGGGCGCAACTGTTGCGATCGAGCCCTTTAGGGCGGCCGCGGACTGCGCGGGTACATCACCAACATCGCCAGGAAGATCGGTGCCTTCGGCGGGCCGCAACATCATTCAGCAGAACGCCGTTCTAAACACCGTTCTAAATCTCTTACTAGAACGGTGACGATCTTGTAAGTCATTGATATCTATGGCGCGCCCGAAGAGATTCGAACTCCTGACCCCCAGATTCGTAGTCTGGTGCTCTATCCAGCTGAGCTACGGGCGCTTAGATCGGCTCGGCGGCGGGGCCGCCGCGGAGGAATGCGGCGTCTAGCCGCTTTTGGCGGGGCAGGCAAGAGGAAACCCCTCGTCCTTGCGCTCACAGGCGCCGGCCGATAATCAGCGGCGGCCCATGCCGTCTCATCCGCCGATCGCCTTCGTCAACGCGCGTCTCATCGATCCCGTTCAGGAGACCGAGACGCGCGGCGGGCTTATCGTGATCGACGGCGTCATCGCCGGAGTCGGCTCGGCGGTCACGCGCGACCAGCTGCCGGCCAAGGCGCGGGTCATCGACTGCGAGGGCGACGTCGTTTCGCCCGGCCTCGTCGACATGCGCGCTTTCGTCGGCGAGCCTGGGGCCGAGCATCGCGAGACCATCGCCAGCGCCAGCGCCGCCGCCGCCGCGGGCGGCGTGACCACGCTTATCACGCGCCCCGACACCAACCCGCCAGTCGACGACCCCGCGGTGGTCGACTTCATCCTGCGCCGCGCCCGCGACGACGCCAAGGTTCGCGTCCACCCCGCCGCGGCATTGACCAAGGGGCTCGGCGGCGAGGAAATCGCCGAGATCGGCCTGCTCGCTGAAGCGGGGGCGATCGCCTTCTGCGACGGCGCCCATTCGGTCGCCGACGCCCGCACCATGCGCGGCGCCATGACTTATGCGCGCGACTTCGACGCGCTCGTCGCGCCGGTTTGCGAGGACCGGTCGCTGAGCCGCGAGGGGGTGATGGCGGAGGGTCTGCGCGCGAGCTGGCTCGGCCTGCCGGGCGTGCCGCGCGAAGCGGAGACGATCGTGCTCGAGCGCGATCTGCGCCTGGTTGCGCTGACCGGCGCCCGCTATCACGCCGCGCTCATCTCGAACCGTCTTTCGCTCGAGGCGATGGCGCGGGCGCGTCAGGCAGGCTGGCCGGCGACCTGCGGCGCCTCGATCAACCACCTGACGCTCAACGAGCTCGATGTCGGCGACTACCGCACGTTTCTCAAACTCATGCCCCCGCTGCGGGCGGAGGAGGAGCGCATGGCCCTGGTCGAGGCCGTGAGCGCGGGGCTCATCGACATCATCTGCTCCGATCACGATCCGCAGGACGTCGAGACCAAGCGGCTGCCGTTCGCGGAAGCCGCGGCGGGCGCGATCGGCGTCGAGACGATGCTGTCGGCGAGCCTTCGCCTGGTCGCGGGCGGGCATCTGGCGCTTCCCCGCTTGATCCGCGCGATGACCGCCCGGCCAGCCGCGATTCTCGGGCTGCCGGTCGGCAGACTCACGGTCGGCGCCCCAGCCGACATCATCCGCTTCGATCCGGACGAACCCTATGTGCTCGATCCGGGCTCGCTCCATTCGCGCTGCCGCAACACGCCCTTCGACGCCGCCCGGCTCGAGGGCCGGGTCAAGATGACGCTGGTTGCCGGCCGGGTCGCGCACGAATAGTCTCGGGTCAAAAGTTTTCCTTCACGACGCCGGCTGGAAGCGCTGATGGGCGGGTTTTATT
>DATAJI010000248.1:0-1884 GCA_036262195.1 Solirubrobacteraceae bacterium | reverse complement strand
CGTCGCTCGCGCTGCGAGGGCCGGCCACGCTTGTGAGAAGCCGCCGCGGCGCGGCGCTCAGCCCACCAGTCGACGAGCTTGGGCATCACCTTCGTGACGAACAGGTACAGCAACCCACACGCCACCAGGAACAGCGCGCCCAGCCCGTGACCGAGCACCGCAATGTGGATCAGCAGGTCGATGATGAGGAACAGCGCGAAGCCGCTGCCGTGGCCGCCGCCGCCACCACCGTCGCTGAAGCCGCTCGAGCCGCCGCCCGCCCCGGCGAACGCCGCCGGCGCCGCGATCAGCGTCACGGCGATCACCGCCAATGCGGTCAGCAGGATTCGACGGCGGCGCGGGCTCATGCGGTTACGGCCTCTCGTAGTGGCCCGACTCCGGGCTGCGGCTGGACGATGTGTTGGTCGGCGTGGTAGCTGGAGCGCACCAGCGGCCCGGCCGCGACGTGGTCGAACCCGAGCTCGTAGGCGGCTTCTTCGAGCGCCGCGAACTCGTCGGGATGCCAGTAGCGGACGATCGGCAGGTGTTGCTCGCTCGGGCGCAGGTACTGGCCGACGGTAAGCACCTGCACGTCGTGCTCGCGCAGGATCCCGAACGTCTCGACCATCTCCTCGTGCGTCTCGCCGAGCCCGACCATCAACCCCGACTTCGTCGTCACTTCATCGCCGCCGAGCTGCTTCGCGTTTGCGAGCACGCGCGCCGAGCGTAGGAATTGCGAGCCGCGCCGCGCGAGGGGATAGAGCCGCGGCACGACCTCGACGTTGTGGTTGAAGACATCCGGGCGCTCGGCGATGACGCGCGCGAGCGGCATCTCCTGTCCTTGAAAGTCTGGCGTCAGCACCTCGATCTGGCAGCCCGGGGCCTGGCGGCGGATCTCGCGGATCACGCCGACGAACGCTCCCGAGCCGAGATCCGCCAGGTCGTCGCGGTCGACCGAGGTGATCACGGCATGCCGCAGCCCCATCTGCGCGACGGCCCGCGCGACGCGCGCCGGCTCGAGCGGATCGTTCCAGGTCGGCTTGCCACTCTTGACGTTGCAGAATCCGCAGCGGCGCGTGCATGTGTCGCCGAGGATCATGAACGTCGCGGTTCCGCGCTCCCAGCACTCGCCGACGTTCGGGCACGCCGCCTCCTGACAGACCGTGTGCAGCTGCTGGTCTGAGATCAGGCGTGTCAGTTCGCGGTAGCGCGGACCACCGGGCGCTGGCACCTTGAACCACGGCGGCTTTCTCGAACGGAGCTCGACGGTGCCCGTTCCGAGCACCGTCGATACGTTCATTCCACCGGGATTCCGTCGTGCCCTGGTCGGCGCCATCGCTGCTAACTCTACGCGCCGATCAGCGTTCCGAGCGCCTGCGCGAGCCGCGCCGGGGAGACGAGCCGCTGGCGCGCGCCGAGCGCCTGCGCGAACTCGAACGCGATCCGCTTGCGGAAGCAGCTCATGCACTCGACGCGTCCGGTCTCGCGGGCAACCGATGTCATCTGGACGCCTTCGATGCCGCAGGGAACGATCCACTCGAACGGTGTCAGGTCGTTCTCGACGTTCACCGCGAAGCCGTGGGTCGACACGCCGCGAGCGACATGGATGCCGAGCGAGGCGATCTTGCGGTCCCCCACCCAGACTCCGGTCGGTCGGTCGTCGGCTCCGCGGGCGTCGATCCCCTCGCCCGCCAGCGCTGCGACGATCGACGCTTCGATCGCTCGCAGGAAGCCGATGATCGAGTTGCCGAGCTGGGCGATCGGGTAGCCGACCAGCTGGCCGGGGCCGTGGTAGGTGGCTTTGCCGCCACGATCGACGTCGAAGACCTCGATCCCGTGCGCGCTGTACCAGTCCTCGGAGAACGGCAGCTCGGCCGCGCCGGTGCGCCGGCCGCGCGTGTACAC
>DATAJI010000247.1:0-11031 GCA_036262195.1 Solirubrobacteraceae bacterium | reverse complement strand
TCTGCTGGTCGCGTCGCGCAGCATCCTCAGGCGTCGAAGCAGTCGCGAGGAGAGGACGGCCCCCAGGAGCAGGGCGACGGTGAGACTGGCGGCCGCGGCCTCGAGGAACGCGACACTGACCACGTCCGTGGCGCGCTGGACGTAGTCGAGATGTGTGACGACCTCGAGCACGAGCTGGTGGCCGTGGTCGTCGTATTCTGCGGCGACCGCAAGCGCATCACCGTGCGCTAGTTCGAGCGGCTGACTTTGACTCGGACCGGCCTTGGCTGCGCTTCTCGCTAGCACTCGAGCGAGCGCGAGCAGCTCGGACGGCTCGGTGTCATAGACGGGACGCTGGGCGCCTGCGTTCCAGATGATCACGCGCCCGTAGTGGAGGAGCCGCGCGTGCTCGGCAAGCGCCCGCGTCGGGATCACCGCCTTGACCGGCGCGATGCTCGCGAACCCGGGCTCCGCCGCTTGGACCGCGGTCTGCGCCCGGCTTATCGCATCGCTGCGAAGGCGCGACTTGAGCGGCGGCAGCAGGGCGAGCGCGGCGACGCTCAGAGTCACGACGCTCGTCAGCGCCAGTGCCCCGAGCAGGCGCGGGCGCAGGCCGAAGCCGATCCGAAGGCTCGGCTTGCTAGGCCTCGGCAAAGCGGTAACCAGCACCGCGAACCGTGAGGATCAGGCGCGGTGTCTCCGGGGTCAACTCGAGCTTCTCTCTTAGATGACGGATGTGGACGTCGATTGCGCGCGGGTCGCGGAACGCGGAGTCCCCCCAGATCGTGCGCAGCAGCTCCTGTCGGTTGAACAGGTGGCCAGGCTCCGACAACAGGCAGGCGAGCAGCTCGAACTCAGAGAACGTCAGCCGTACGATCTCGTTACGCACCGTCACCTCGCGCCGAACCCGATCGAGCGTGACTCCGGCGACCTCGAGTACCTCTCCGCCGAGGCTGCGGGGCCCCGAGCGACGCAGCACCGCGCGAATCCGGCTGCGCAGCTCGGCGAGGCCGAACGGCTTCGTCACATAGTCATCGGCCCCAGCCTCGAGTCCTTGAACCGCGTCAGCCTCACTGTCGAGTGCCGTCAACATGATGATCGGCACCACGTTGCGGTGCGCGCGCAGCGTGCGACAGACCTCGTAGCCGCTTGGGCCGGGGCCAAGCGCGACGTCTAGGAGGACCACGTCGAACGGCTCGGCCGAGGCGCGCTCGATCGCCGTGTTGCCGTCGGCCACCGCGGTGACCGTGTGGCCCTCGCGCGTAAACGAGCGCGTGAGCGTGTCGCGCAGTGAGGTCTCATCGTCAACGACGAGAATCGAGAGCGTTGGTGTGCTGCGTGACTGCACGGCCCTGACGGTAGCGCCTTGGCAGGAAGTAAAGGATGTCGGACCGGGGAAGGCCGATCCGGCGCGACACGTCGACGCCGTGGGCGCGCACCCATACGGCACCTGGGGAGCAGCGCGGCAGTTCGAGCTTGTTCCCGGGGATGCAGGGACCGCCGATGTAGGCGAACCGTACCGAGCCAGCCCGGACGAGCTCCGAGAGTCTCGCGACGCGAAGCAGCTCATGCTGGTTATAAGTCGTCAGCGAGAGGATCGGCTTGAGGTCGCGGATGATGATGTCCCCGACCGAGCTCGGATCGGCGACGACGAGCTCGTAATGCGCGCCATCGTCGCGGGCGCTGATGTAGTTGCTGATCGCCGCTACTTCGCTGGTGGCGATAACGCCCGTGTTACCGCTGTCGTACTCGTGCTCCTGGATGAGGCCGAGGGCAATGCGCACCGGCAGCGCGACGGCAGCGATCGCCAGAGCGCCACCGATCAGCCATGACCGGTAGGGGAGACGCGGGAGCGCGGTCGCAGCGATCACGGCGAGTGCAGCAAGCACCGTGAGCACGGCTGCCGGCGACGACGCGCCCACCAGCCAGACCGCGTAGGCCGCGAAAGCGGCAGCCGCGAGCGGCGATAGGAGCCGGCGGTAGCGCCGGTTCGTCAACACCCAGGCGAGGCCAATCCCGGCGCTGGCGGCTACCGCCGGCGTGAAGGCCTCGGCATAGCGTGGATGCAGCCGAGCCATTGCGCTGAAAAGCACGGACCCGGTCAGTAGCCAGGCGAGGGCTGCCGCGGCAAACGCTCTTCGCGCGCGCTGGTCGGGCGCGCGTGCTCGCACAGCCTCCTCGATTAGCGCCGGAATTCCGAGCAGCAGCGACGCGAGCAGGATGAAGCCGATCCGCAGGCCGGAAAGCGGGTCGTTGTGCTCAAACAGCCGCCACGGCGATGGTGCGGCGATCGCGACCTGCGCCCGGGCGGCCTCACTGTTGTTCGCCGGCTTCAGCACGGCCGCGCCCTGCGCGTTCAGCAGCGTCTGCGTCGAGGCCCCAAACAGTCGGTCATAGCCGTTGTAAACGAACGTCGCGTTCCAAGCCGATCCATTGGTGGAACCAATGGCGTACGGCCGCTCGGACGCCGGAAAGAACAACGTCGCGGTCAGCCACGACAGCGCGACCGCCAAGAACACGGCGGCGCAGATCAGAATCCTTCGCAGCCGTCGCTCATTGAAGGCGAACCAGGCGAAAAGAGCCAGCGCCGGCAGGCAGACGAGCCCTTGGAAGACCTTCACGTTGAACGCCAAGCCCATCACTGCGCCAGCCAGATAGCACCACCGTTCGCGATCGGTCTCGGCGAAGCGCACGAGCAGCCAGAGAGCGGCGACGTTGAGGAACATTGCGACGCTGTCCATCGTGTCACTGCGCGAGCTGAGGACCGCGATCGGCAGGACCGCGAGCATCAGCGCGCCCGCCAACCCTGGCAGCCGGCCGAGCATCCGCCGCGTGGCGTCATAAAGGACCGGCACCGCGAAAGTGCCCGCGAGAGCCGGCGGCAGCTTCAGCGCGACCGAGTTGAAGCCGAACAGCTGCGTCGATGCGACCTGCAGCCAGGTGTCGAGCGGGGGCTTGTCAATCGCGATCGTGCCGCCCGGCTCGTAGGCGCCGAAGAAGAAGTTGTGGGCCGACAAGCTCATGCTGCGTACCGCTGCGTCGTAGAACGGGTCGTCCGGCACCGCCCGCAGCGACCACAGCCGCAGCACCGCCGCGAGCAGCGTGATGAGCGCGATCGCAGCGAGCTCCAACGACCGGCGCTCGGGCGGTGTGAAGCTGACGCTGTGAGCTGTCTCCGAGGCCGCCACGAGCGGCGCCATCATCGCAGTAAGGCCCTAACCCTGGAGTCGACCGCTACGCTGTCGCCGCGCGATGGCTGATTCAACGAACGACGAGCAGCTGGAGCCGGAGCCCTGCACCGCGTGCCGCGGCAGCGGCAGCGTGGTGTCGAACCTCGGCGGCACTGCGCACGTCGTCACCTGCCCCTGGTGCGCTGGCGGCGGCCTTTACCTGCGCGGTCATGACGCGCAGTCAGGGTGGCGAGGAGAAGGCGACCCAAAACCCGCCTGAGCGCCGCTGCACGCGCTCCTGCGAGGCGTCGATTCGGCGTTTTTTCGCTCAAGTCCTCGCACGCCATGCCGATAGGTTCGTCAGGAAGGCCAGCCCAGCAGGATTGGCGGAATGGCGCTGGCGCCGCATATAACACTGGATCCTAGGAGGATCAATGCTGCAAAAGCTGCGCCAGCGCGCACAAGGCGAGCGAGGTTTCACCCTCATTGAGTTGCTCGTCGTAATTCTGATCATCGGCATCCTTGCCGCAATCGCTATTCCGTCGTTCCTCAGTCAGACGTCAAAGGCCTATGACGCGTCAGCGAAGGAGCTGGCACGTACGGCGGAGACCACCGCCGACACATATGGAACTGACAACGGTAACAACTTTGCTGGCATCAGTGGCAATGTTCTGAACAGCTACGAGTCCACCATCAACACGAGCTCGGCTACGGCTGGTAGCAATGCCTTCTTGGTTTCGTCCGGCGTCAGCGGAAACGCGTCCGGGATCTACGTCGTCACGACGCAGGCGTACTCCACGGGCGATCGCTTTTCGATCGTCTACAACAACGGACAAATCACCCGCTTCTGCGGTAGCTCGGCCTTTGTCCCGCCGACAGCCACGAACGCGACAACGTTTCTCGCGGTGACGACCGGTCCCCAGTCCACTTCGGGCGGTCAAAGCGGCTGCGTGAACGGGAGCTGGTAGGCGCACCACTAGTAACTGGATTGACTGTTCAATGGCAGACGCAAATGGGGCAGCCAATGGCTGCCCCATTTCGCGTCGCTGTCGGACTGCGACCTCAGGAGACGGACTGATGTCAACTAAACTTCTACGGCACACACGAGACGAGCGAGGGTTCACCCTCATAGAGCTGCTCGTAGTGATTCTGATCATTGGGATCCTTGCCGCGATCGCAATTCCATCGTTTCTCAGCCAGACGACGAAGGCCGCCGACGCTTCCGCGAAGGAGCTCGCGCGAAGCGCCGCGACGACGGCACTCACGATCGGGCTGGACTTTGCCGGTAACTACTCATACGTCAACTCGGGGACTCTGCACTCCTACGAGGCGACGATCCAGACCACCAGCAGTTCGACCAACGCTTTCATCGTCGCCGCGGGCGCCGGCTCGACCTCGATCAGCTCTTTCTATGTCGTGGCCGAGTCGGCGACGACACCCAACGTCGAGTACGAGCTAGAGCGGACGGCGACCGGGGCCATCTACCGCTTCTGCGCGCCGGCGAACACGCTTAACTTCCCGTACGTCACTGGTAATCAGACGACGAACACCGCCTACGCGCAGACAAAGGCCGGCTGCGTCAACGGTAGCTGGTAGAAGCGTTGGTGGCGAGGTGAGCGCGCGGATCCCCAGTACAGGCAGCGGTCGGGTCGCTGGGGCACGGTTCGACGAGAGCACTCCCCGTGTACGACGCCGCTGAATACGTGCTCATGGCGACGCTCCTCGGGGCGGTCGCCGGCTCATTCCTCAACGTCGTCGTGTACCGCGTGCCGCGTCACGAGTCACTCGTAACGCCGCCATCGCATTGCGTCGCCTGCGGCACGTCGGTCAAGCCCTATGACAACGTCCCAATGCTGTCGTGGCTGATGCTGCGCGGTCACTGTCGAGCGTGCCGCACGCCGATATCGCCGCGCTATCCGCTCGTGGAGGCGGCGACGGCGCTGCTCTGCGTAGGCGTGGTGCTCGAGCGCGACTCGCTGAACGGCGTCGTCCTCGGACTGCTGCTCGTGCTCGTGCTTGTGCCTGTCGCGCTGATCGACTTTGACCACCATGTCATCCCGAACCGCATCACGGCACCCGCGGCGCTGCTTGCCGTGGTGCTCGGATCGGTGCTTGATTGGCCCGGCGAGCCGGAGCGCCTGATCGCGGGCGCGGCTGCTGGCGGCTTCTTCTTGCTGGCGGCTCTCTGTTACCCGCGCGGAATGGGGATGGGCGACGTCAAGCTCGCCGGATTACTCGGCCTGTTGCTCGGTCGCGCTGTGGCGCCGGCGATCTTCGTCGCGCTGATTGCAGGGGTACTTGTCGGAGTCGCGATGTTTGCGCGGGCAAGTCCGGACAAGCGCCGTCAAGCGGGCCTTCCCTTCGGCCCGTTCCTCGCACTCGGCGGGTTGGTCGGGCTTTACGCGGGCAGCGCGATCGTTGCGGCCTACCTGCAGCATTTCTCCTAACGCGCCCCTTTCGCCGGCCCTGAACGGCGCGCGAAGAGTCCTCGCCAAGCCGATCTCGCTGGCCCATCGGCGGGACGGAGCTGGTGAGGAACTTCCCCTGTTGGCCCTGTACTCGACGGTAACGTCCCTACCGTCGAGTGACACGGACGATTCGGAGGAACACGGTGCATACATCAAAGCAAGCCCTGAGCAGCGAACGCGGGTTCACACTGATTGAGTTGCTCGTCGTGATCCTGATCATCGGCATCCTTGCCGCGATCGCGATCCCGTCGTTCCTCAATGAGTCGGGGAAGGCGTATGACGCGTCAGCGAAGGAGCTCGCTCGGACCGCCGAGACGACGGCGGACACGATCGGCACCGACAACGGTGGCGGCTTCGCCAACGTGACGGTCGCGTCGCTCAACAGCACCGAGACGACGATCCAGACCTCGAGCGGCGCCGGCAGAGCCTGGCTGGCCGATGCCGCTGGCAACGCGTCGAGCTTCTACGTCGTTGCGAAGGCCAGCAACACCAGCGACTGGTTCGAGGTGGAGCGCGACGGTGGCACGATCTACCGCTTCTGCGGTCCGTCGAGTGGCTCCGGGGCTGTGGCCTGGCCGACCAGCATGACGCAAACGACTCCCGTGTACTCGGGGTCGGCGGCGGCGGGCGGCTGCGCGACTGGCAGCTGGTAGAGCAATGGGCGGCGAGTTTCGCCGCCCATGGGCGACCGCCTCTGGAGGGGATCGGCCCCGGGGAGGCACGCGCTCGGACGTCGGGATAGCGAAGTTGCAACGTTAAGGTCGGGGCAGGATTGGCCGATCCATGGCATACGGGCGCCCATGCGTCGATATCGGTGCCCGCCCCATGTTCGAGCGTCTGCGACAGCCAGTCACATTCAAGCTTCCCCGCCGCGGCGCTGAGCCGAGCGAGGATGAAGCAACGCACGCCGGCTCGGACGCGGCGAAGACCGACGGCGTTGAGGTCGGCGACGTCGAGTCCCAGAGTGCCCCGGTTTCAGAGGTTGCCGCGCGCACTCCCGGCAGGCGCCGGCGCCGCTCGCGTGGCGAGCACGGTCGGCCGGGCCGTAATGCCACGCTCGTGGGCTTGGCGATCGAGCCAGGCCTGCTTGTCGCCGCGAAGTCACGCATGAACGGCCACGTTGTGGTCGAGCGTGCGGCTTTTGCGCCGATTGAAATGGACGTGGTGCGCGACGGCGAGGTCAACGACGTGCCGGCACTCGTCGACGCGCTCACTGAACTCTTCAAGTCGGGCAAGCTCGAGCGTCGCGTACGGATCGGCATCGCCAACCAGCGGATCATGATGCGCCGAATTGAGCTGCCGCCGCTGACCGATGCGAACGAGATCCGACAGGCGGTGCTGTTTCAAGCGCAGGACGAGATTCCGATGCCGCTCGAGAGCGTCATCCTCGACTACCACTCGCTCGGCATCGACGAGGGGCCATCAGGTCAGCGCCTGCAAGTTCTGCTCGTGGCGGCGCGTCGCGACATGGTCGAACGGGTCCTCCAGGCTGCCAGGCTCGCCGGCCTGCACCCGGAAGGCGTTGACCTCGCGGCCTTCGGCATGATCCGCGCGTTGCAGCCGCCCGACGCCCGCCTCGACGAGCAGATCCTCTACCTCTCGGTCGGCGGCCTGACGAATCTGGCGATCAGCCGCGGTCAGGTCTGCGACTTCACGCGCGTCATTCCATGGGGGGCGGAGCAGATCGCCGGCGACGTCGCGTCGCGCTGCGGGCTCACGCTCGACGATGCACGCCGCCTGCTCGTGCAGGATGCCGGCCAGCTGGCAGCGGCGCACGCCTCGACGCAGCCCCTGGTGAGCTTCCCCCGAGCCGAGCAGCCTGACAGCACGGCGCCTCGCACCGACTTCGTGCCGCCGTCTTCTGCGATGCCTCTACCCGCAGGGTCGGTGAACCCGAGCGATCTGATGTCTGGTCCGCCAGCTCCGAGCGTCGATACCGGCCGGGTGGTTGCCACGGCGCTCAATGACGGTATCCGCCGAATCGCATCCGAGGTCCGTCATTCGCTCGACTTCTATCTCGCCGGTCGCACTGACACTCCGGTCTCGCGCGCGATGCTCTGCGGGCCTGCGCTCGAGATCCCCGGGTTTACGGAAGCCCTTTCGCGGGAGCTCGGGATTGACGTGATGCGGGGCGAAGTCGCGCTCGCGTCTCCGAGTGCAGCAGGGACCGTCCCACTTAGCGTGCTGCCTGTCGCAGCCGGTCTCTCGGTCGCGGATGGCCCGGTATGAAGGCGATCAACCTCATCCCACCGGAGCAGCGACGGGGTGCCGGCGGTATCGCCGGTCGCACGGGCGGCGTCGCCTACGTCGTGCTTGCCGCGCTCGTAGTGCTGGTCGTGGTCGGAGTCGTCTACGCAGTGTCGGTGCACGACGTCGCGAAGCAAAAGACGACGCTGGCCGAGGTAAACGAAGAGACCGCTGCCGTAAACGCCCAGATCGGCGCGCTCCAGCCCTACGTCACGTTTGAGACGCTCAGTCAGGCGCGGATCCAGGAGATTGCGTCGCTCGCAGCTCAGCGCTTCGACTGGCCGCGCGCGATGGCTCAGGTCGCTCTTTCGCTGCCGTCGAACGTCACGCTCAGCGCCCTCTCGGGAGACGCGTCCGGCGGCGCAGCCTCCGTCGCCACACCCTCCGGCTCGACCGGATCGAGTGGCCTCACCGCCGGCGCCAGCGCCAGCAGCGGGACCGCGAGCGCCACAGTTCCGCTCGGCGTGACGGTCAACGCGCCAACGCTCACCTTGTCGGCGTGCGCCCACGGGTCGGTGTCGAAGGGGCAGGACACGGTCGCCGAGGCGCTCACGCATTTCCGCGCCCTCCAGGACGTCTCTAGCGCGACGACATCGACCTACGCGACTTCGGGCTGCCAGGGCGTGACCTTCAACATGACGATCGTTTACGACAACAGCTACGGCATTCCCTCGGTCGCTCTCGACGCCTCCCCGAACACGACGGTGGGTGGCTGACATGGGGGCTCGAGGGCGGCTCATCGGCTGTGCGGTAGTCGCACTGGTTGTGGTGGCGGCGGTCTGGACCCTGGTCGTCTCCCCGGAGCGCAGCCAATCCGCTGGCCTTGCAGCCCAAATCAGCACCGCCCGCAGCACTCTGGTGTCTGAGCAGGGACAAATCGCCGCCGGCGAGCAGGCGCGCGCCAAGTACGCAGCGGCGCTCCACGCCGTGAAACTGCTCGAGACCGCGGTGCCGCTGAGCGACGAGGTTCCGCAGCTCATCCGCCTGATCAACGGCCTGGAAACGGGTCACAAGATCAGCTGGACCACGACGTCGATTGGCGGCGGTGGGACCGGCGCGGCCGGCCTCACCTCCGTGGACTGGAGCTTCAGCTTCGGCGCGACTTACAGCAACCTGCAGAGCTTCGTCACCGCGATTGACGCGCTCACTGCGACCGATGGGACAAACGTGATGACCAAGGGCCGCTTGTTCACCGTGAACTCGATCTCGCTGTCCCCCTCCGGTGTCAGCGGTAAATCACTGTCGGCGAGCGTAAACATGACCGTCTACCAGCTACCGGCAGGGGTGAGCGCCACCAGCTCGCCCGCCGTGACGACGACAACGGCGGCGCCATGAACGGCGTGACGAGCTTCCTGCGGTCTTTGGCGGCGGATCTCCGCGAGCGTCACGTACTGCCTGCTGTGGTGCTGCTTGCGCTGCTCGCGATCGGCATTCCGGTGTACGCGACAGCGGCGCTTTCCAAGAGCCCGACGCCCGCGACGATCAATCCTGCGCCGGTTGACGCGACGCCGCCGCATGGCACGCCGGCCCCGGGTCAAGCGCTGGTCCTCGTGCAGACCCCTCAATCACAGCACTACACCGTGTACAAGGGACACGAGCGCAATCCGTTCGCCACAACCGCGAGCAGTTCCTCGGCGAAGCCCTCGAAGACGTCATCGAGCCCAACGGCGTCGACGCCGGTCAGCACGCCGTCGAAGACGATCACGCCGAACGTCCCGCATCCCAGCTCGACGGCTCCCAAGAGCGAGTCTGCTCCCGCGAAGCTGAGCGACAAACAGGTTTACACGATCAACGGCGTCAGCACCTACGGCAGCGAGAAGGACACGCTCAACGACATCGAGCGACTCACGCCGCTGCCGGCGAACGCGACGGAGATGGTCTATCTCGGCGTCGTCAAGGGCGGAAAGTATGCAGCGTTTGAACTCGGTGGTGTCCCGATTTCTGGGATCACTCACCACTCAGCGATCTGCGTGCCCAGCGATGGCGACTGCCAGGTGATCGAACTCCCAGTTGGGCGGAAGCTGACGCTGAGGGCAGCGAGCAGCTCGATCTCCACCTTCACCTTCGAGTTGAAATCCATCAGCGCGAAGAAGTTCACCTCAAACTCAGCGGCGACCGCTGCTCGAGAAGCCGCCTCAACGTTAGGTGAGGCCATCCTCGCCAAGTTGAGTTCGGTTGGCCTTGGAGCCTTCGTGTACAAGGTTGACAGCGGCGTGGTGGTCTACGAGCCACAGGCCCCCACGACGGGTGCGTCAGGTGCGACCGGCACCAGCGGCACCAGCGGCGCGAGCGGCACCACCGGCTCGACGAGCTAGCTGCCTCACGCGCGGCGCCGCCGCGCGCGGCTGATCCTGCGGGAGCGCTGCCGGGCTCCGTAAGCTTGGCGTCCAATGGACGCACTACGGATGACCACGGCGGGCGAGTCACACGGCCCGGGGCTGACCTGCGTCGTTGAGGGTTTGCCGGCGGGACTGGCGCTGGACCGCGAGGCGATCAATCGCGACATGGCCCGACGCCAGCTCGGCCACGGCCGCGGCGGGCGGATGAAGATCGAGCGCGACAGCGCTGAGCTAACCGGCGGCGTGCGTCACGGCCGGACGCTCGGCGGCCCGGTTGCGCTGTGGGTCGCCAACCGCGACTTCGCCAATTGGGAGGAGCGGATGAGTCCGTGGCCCGTGGATGGCGCCGTCGAGGAGGTCCACCTGCCGCGGCCCGGGCACGCAGACCTGGCCGGGGTCTGGAAGTACGGCTTCAGCGACGTGCGCAATGTGCTGGAGCGTGCGAGCGCGCGTGAGACCGCGGCTCGGGTGGCTGGCGGCGCACTCTGCAAGGAGCTCCTCCGAGCGCTCGGCGTGGAGGTCGTGTCGCACGTGACTGCGATCGGCGAGGTCACGGCGCCGCCGGAGTCGCAGCCGTTGAGCCTGGCCAGTTTCGCGGCGGTCGACGAGTCTCCGGTGCGCTGCCTCGATGCCGACGCCTCCCGCCTGATGGTTGATCACATCGATGCGCAGCGCAAGGCGAATGAGTCGCTCGGCGGCGTCTTTGAAGTGCGCGCGTTCGGTCTCGTCCCCGGACTCGGCTCGCACGTCTCCTGGGAAGAGCGCCTCGACGGACGCCTCGCCGGTGCGATCTGCTCGATCCAGGCCGTGAAGGGCTTCGAGCTGGGC
>DATAJI010000246.1:0-5947 GCA_036262195.1 Solirubrobacteraceae bacterium | reverse complement strand
CATCCGGCCGGCGCCGCGTGGACGATCCCGCCAGTCCTGGGCGCGATCCTCTTCGGGGCGCTCGCCGCGATCATCGGCCACTGTGTCGGACGGCGCTTCCGGCGCTCGCTGAGCGCTCCGTCGCTCCTACGCGCCCTGCGCGCCACCTAGCGGCGATGGCCGAACCCCGCGCGTCATACGACGTTGATAGCGTCGCCGCTGGCAAACGCCTGCGTTCCCACCACCGCGAGTAGCGCAAGTCGCTCAGCATCCTCGGAGCCGGGACTGGCGGTGAACACGACGAGCTTCTCGGTCAAGTTCTCGGAGGTGAGAACCTGGCAGTCGAGCGTCAGCGTGCCGACGAGCGGGTGGACGAAGCGCTTCCGTGTACGGGTGCGCGTCGGTACCTCGTGGCGCTCCCACAGCGCGGCGAACTCGTCGCTCTCGCGCAGCAGATGCTCGACCAGCTCGCGTGCCTCAGGGTCGTCGGCGGCGCGGCCGTGCACTGCCCGCAGCGCCCCTACGTGGATGCGCGAGTGCTGCTGGTGATCGGCCTCGGGATGGATGCGCCGCGCGGCGGGATCGGTGAACCAGCGGTAGATGATGCTGCGTGCCAGCCCGCTGTAGCGCGTCTGCACGCCGACCAGCGCTTCCGCAAGCGGGTTCTGGGCCAGCGTCACGCCGAGATCGGAGCTGATCTGCGCCGGCGTCTCGAGCCGGTCGAGTACGCGGAGCAGCCCTGGGCTCGCGTGGTCGGTGCGGAACGCGCGCGGCGGGGCGGTGTGCCCGGCGAGCGCGAACAGGTGGTCGCGCTCGTCCCCGCTCAGCCGCAACGCACGGGCGAGCGCGGCGGTCGTCTGCAGCGATGGCCGCGATCCGCGCCGCTGCTCGAGGCGCGCGTAGAAGTCGGTCGACATGTGCGCGAGCCCGGCGACCTCCTCGCGGCGCAGGCCGCGCGTCCGACGCCGCTCACCTGGCTGAAGGCCGACATCGTCGGGGTGCAGCGACTCGCGCCGGCGCCGTAGGAAATCCGCCAGCTCGTCGCGATCCATGCGACAAGTATGCAGCGCGCGTGAGGTCCCCATCCAGGGACAGCATGTCCCTGGATACGCCGGCCGCTTGTCGTACGTGGCTCGCGGACTCATGATCAGTTCACCGCCGAACCCGTCGCTCGGGCTCAATACCAGGCCGCCGGCGAGGCCGAGACAACGAAATGAGGACCTCATGACAGCGACAACACTTCCCGGCGGCACGTTCACGATGGCCGCGGATCTGACGGTCACCCGCACCGGTTACGGAGCGATGCAGCTGGCCGGCCCGCACGTGTTCGGCCCGCCCGCCGACCGCGACGCTGCCGTGGCCGTGCTGCGCGAGGCGATCGAGCTCGGCATCACGCACATCGACACAAGCGACTACTACGGCCCGCACGTGACAAACCAGATCATCAAGGAGGCCCTGCACCCCTATCCCGACTCGTTGCGCATCGTCACCAAGGTCGGGGCGCTTCGCGACGCCGAAGGCGGCTGGCCGCATGCGCGCTCCCCCGAGCAGCTGCGCCAGGCCGTGCACGACAACCTGACAAACCTCGGCCTTGATGTACTCGACGTTGTCAACCTGCGCGTCGGGGGACTCGACAGCCCGGAGCCGGGCTCGATCGCCGAGCCGTTCAGCGCGCTCGCGCAGATGCAACAGGAGGGCCTGATCAAGCATCTCGGCGTCAGCACCGTTTCCGCCGAGCAGATTGCCGAAGCGCAGTCGATCGCGCCGATCGTCTGCGTCCAGAACTTCTACAACCTCGCCCACCGCGTCGACGACGAGCTGATCGATTCGCTCGCCGCCCAGGACATCGCCTACGTGCCCTACTTCCCGCTCGGCGGCTTCACGCCGCTGCAGTCCGGCACACTCGAATCGGTTGCCGCTCGTCTCGAGGCCACGCCGATGGCCGTAGCGCTGGCGTGGCTGCTGCAGCGCTCAGCGAACGTACTGCTGATTCCCGGAACGTCGTCCGTGGCGCATCTGCGCGAGAACGTCGCGGGCGCTGCGCTCGTCCTTGCCGAGGACGACCTCGCCGAGCTGAACTCGATCAGCGGCTAGGCGCGGCTCAGAGCGCGCCGCTGAGCGTCTGTGCCGCGTGCTGCACGAGATCGAACAGGGGCTGCGGCACGATGCCGAAGAAGACCGTGGCGGCGGCGAAGACGACGGCGACGACTGTCAGCTCGATCTCCGCCCCGGTGACGAGGTCGGCTTCGGGAGAGCCACCGGCGATCACCGGCACACCGGACACGACGGCGACGCTCGGCCCAGGCGCCGGGCGCATCCAGACGGCGGCAATCACGCGCAGGTAGTAGGCGAGCGAGATCACCGAGCCGACGACGAGCACGATTGCGAGCCACGTGTAGCCGCCCTTCACGAGCGCGTCGATCAAGAAGAACTTGCCGATGAATCCGGCGGTCGCCGGAATCCCCGCCAGCGCCAGCATTGCGATCGTCAGCGGCCAGGCGAGCAGTGGATTCTCGCTGCCGAGTCCCGCGACCGAATCGATGTCGTCGCCGTATGGCGTCGCGCGCTCGCGCGAGATGATCACCGCAAACGCGGCGACGTTCATCAGCAGATAGACGATCAGATAGAACAGCGTCGCGCGAGCACCCAGCGCCGTTGCGACGGTGACTCCGGCAAGGATGTAGCCGGCCTGGGCGACCGAGGAGTAGGCGAGCATCCGCTTCAGCGAGGCCTGCCCGAGGGCGCCGACGTTGCCGACGATGATCGTGAGCGCGGCGAGCGCGGCGAGCGCCGGCTTCCAGTTCGCGCGCTCGCCGATCAACATCACGTCCAGAACCCGTAGCAGCACTCCAAACGCAGCCGCTTTGGTGGCGACCGCCATGAACGCTGTCACCGGTGTCGGTGCGCCCTCGTAGACGTCTGGCGTCCACTGATGGAATGGCGCGATCGAGGCCTTGAAACAGAGGCCAACGACGACCAGTGCGACGCCGGTCAGCAGCAGCGTGTCAGAGCTGTGTCCGTGGCTGATCGAGCTCGCGATCAGACTGAAGTCCGTTGCTCCCGTGGCGCCGTAGATCAGCGCCAGGCCGTAGACGAGCGTCGCCGAGCCGACGGACCCGATGATCAGGTATTTGAGGCCCGACTCGAGCGAGGCGGATCGGTGCATCTCAGTCGCGCACAGCACGTACAGCGGGATCGAGAGCAGCTCGAGGCCGACAAACAGCGTGACGATGTTCTGCGCGCTTACGAGCACCACCATTCCCGTTATCGAACCGAGCATCAGCGCATAGAAGTCGCCGTGCGCCGATGCCCGTGGCGCGACCGATCGCCACGACAGCAGCGTCGCGGCGATTCCCGCGGTGGCGAAGATCAGGGTCATGATCAGCGCCAGGCTGTCGACGGCGAGGGCGCGGCTGATCACCGCGGTGTCGGCGTGCCACTGCCAGAGCGTCAGCCCGATCGTCGCGCCGAGGCAGGCGATCGTCAACGCGGGGACGAGCTGTTGGCGCACGAAGCGGGACCGCAGCAGGCCGACGAGCAGCACCACGACCGAGCCGACGACCAGCGCCGAGATCGGCGACAGCGCAGCCCAATTGATGTAGGGGCCGTGAAGGTGGGCGGCGGCAACGATCACTTCGCGCCCCGCGTCGCCTTCTCGAGCGCCACCGCGCGTGTAAACGTCTGCGTAAGCGCCTGTTCATGCCTGATTGACGCGGTGACCGACTTCTCGCTGCGGCTCAGCTGGAGCTGCGGGTAGAGCGCGAACAAGCCGATCGCCAGTAGGAAGGGCACGAGCACGAGTCCCTCGCGCACGGTTATCTCGCGAGACTGCACCCGCGGGCCTGTGCGGTTGTGCATCGTGCGGATGAAGACGCGTAGGGCGTAGACGCTGGCCATCACCACGCCGCTGAACGCGATGATCGAGATGACCATCTTCGTCTTGAACAGGCCGAGCAGGATCAGGAACTCGCCGATGAAGTTGCCCGAGCCCGGCATCGCCAGCGTCGCGAACGCGACGATCAGGAAGAACGTCGCAAGGACCGGGGCGCGCAGGGCGATCCCACCCATTTCGCGGATGTCCTCCGACCCGCCCGCGCGCGCTGCGATCAGTCCGATGATCAGGAAAAGCGGCGCGACGACGATGCCGTGGTTGACCATCTGCAGCACCGCGCCCTGGGCGCCTTGCTGCGCGAAGGCGAAGATGCCGAGCGTGATGAAGCCGAGCTGGGCGATCGACGAGTAGCCGGCGATCAGGCGCACGTTGGTCTGCGTGTAGGCCATCGCCGAGCCGTAGATGATCGATCCGAGCGAGAGCAGCAGGATCAGCGTCTGGAAGTGGACCGCGGCGGCGGGCATGATCGGTAGCACGATCCGTAGGAAGCCGTAGGCGCCGACCTTCGAAAGCACGCCGCTGAAGACCGCCAGCACCTCGATCGGCATCTCGCGGTAGGCGTCCGGCATCCAGCCGTGGAGCGGAAACGCGGGCATCTTGACCAGGAACGCCGCGGCGAAGAGCAGGAAGATCCACTCCTGCGGCCCCTTGTGCAGCGGTGATGCGGCGAGTGTCGACAGGGCGAAGCTCAGCGGATGGCCGGTGTGCTCGGAGGTCAGGACCGCGAGGGCGATCGCTGCCGCGAGCATCAGCAGCGAGCCGGCGAACGTGTAGATCACGAGCTTCAGCGTCGCGGCGATCCGGTTGGGGCCACCCCAGACCCCGAGCAGCAGGTAGAACGGGATCAGCATCAGGTCGAAGAAGGCGACGAACAGCGCCAGATCCTGGGCCAGGAACGTACCGAGCACGGCGGACTCCGCGAGCGCGAAGAGCGCGAAGAAGATGCGGGGTCGCTGCCAGTCGCGGATGCTCGCGGCGCCGATCGCGAGCGCGAACGCGAAGGTGGTCATCGCGACGAGGAACAGGTTGAGTCCGTCGACGCCCAGCGAGTAGTGGATGCCGAGCGAGCGGATCCAGACGACGTTGGTGACGTGGGTTAGTCCGCTGTGGTGCCCGCTGTAGCCGGCGATCAGCGCGATCGTGATACCGAGCGAGCCGAGTGCGCCGCCCAGCGCAAGCAGTCCGGGGGCTCGTCGCTGCGGGATCAGCGCGCCGAGCAGAGCGGCGGCGGCGGGAAGCCAGATCAGGATCGAGAGCATTCGGCTGGCTCGCTAGCTCTGGACCAGGAAGTAGAGGCCGACGGCCGTCAAGCCGACGACGAGTAGCGCGGCGTAGTAGCGGACGAAGCCGCTTTCAGCCGAGCGCACGGCGGCCGAGCCGGCCCGCACGACTGCCGTCGTGCCCCCGATCAGCGTGCCGTTGACGAACAACCGCTCGAACGTGCCCTGCGCGAACCGCCCGAACCAGGCCATCGGCCTGACGACGACCGCGTCGATCAGCTCATCGAAGTACCACTTGTTCTCGAACAGGCGGTCGAGGAATCGCAGGCGCCTAGCGATCGCCGGCGCCAGCCCGGGACGCGCGACCCAGACGAACCATGCGATGGCGATGCCGAGCAGGCCGATCACGGTGCCGAGGATGAGGCCGACATCGACAAGCGTGTTCGACGGATTCAGATGGAGCGTCGAGTTGGCGAACGTCGGGGCGAGGAACTTCTCGAGCCAGGTCGTCGTCTTCGGAATGCCGACGACCCCGCCGATCACCGCCAGCAGCGCGAGCAGCCCCATCGCCAGCTGCATCGGCCGCGCGCGCTCGGCGACCACGTGGTCGGGGCCAGGGAAGCCGACATCGGTGTCCTCGACCTCGCCGTTGGCCGGATTGGTTGGCTGCGCCGGGTGGAACAGATGGCCGTGCTCGATCAGCTCGCGCGCCTCCGGGCAGGGCTCGCCGAGGAAGGCGCGGAAGATCATCCGGAACGTGTAAAGCGAGGTCAGCAGCGCCCCGAGGTAGCCGGCGACGTAGAGCGCCCAGTACCAACCGCCGCGGCTCCCGATCTGGGCCAGGATGTCGTCCTTG
>DATAJI010000245.1:0-2091 GCA_036262195.1 Solirubrobacteraceae bacterium | reverse complement strand
AGGCGTCTTCGAGCTCGACGTATTTGCCGACGATCGCGATCCGCACGGTCTCGGTCGCAGCCGCCGCGGCGTCGATCAACGCGCGCCAGCCGCCGAGCTCCGCCACCGGCGCCTCGACGCCGAAGTGGTCGAGCACGAAGTCGTCGACGCCCTCCTCGTGGAAGCCGAGTGGCACCGAGTAGATGTTCTGGACGTCGTAGGCCGAGATGATCGCCTCGGACGGCAGGCTCGCGAACAGCGCGATCTTCTTGCGAATGTCGCGCGAGAGGACCTGCTCGGAGCGGCAGACGAGCATGTCCGGCTGGATCCCGATGCGCCGCAGCTCGTTGACCGAGTGCTGCGTCGGCTTCGTCTTCAGCTCACCCGCGTGGTTGATGTAGGGGACGAGCGTCAGGTGAATGAACATGCAGCGGCGCCGGCCGACATCGACTGGGAACTGGCGGATCGCTTCGAGGAACGGCAGCGACTCGATGTCCCCGACTGTCCCGCCGATCTCCGTGACGACGACGTCGACGTCGGTCGCCTGCGCGATCAGCGAGATCCGCTGCTTGATCTCGTCCGTGATGTGGGGCACCACCTGCACTGTCGCGCCGAGGTAGTCGCCACGACGTTCGCGGCGGATCACCGCGTTGTAGACGCCACCGGCGGTGACGTTCGAGGCGCGCGTCGTGTCGAAATCGGTGAAGCGCTCGTAGTGGCCGAGGTCGAGATCGGTCTCGGCGCCGTCCTCGGTGACGAAGACCTCGCCGTGCTGGTAGGGCGACATCGTCCCCGGATCGACGTTGATGTAGGGATCGAACTTCTGCAGCGCGACGCTGAGACCGCGCGAGACGAGCAGCCGCCCGATCGAAGCGGAGGTGATGCCCTTACCGAGCGAGGAGACGACGCCGCCGGTTACGAAGATGAAGCGCGGTCCGTGTTGGTGTTCAGGCGTCGATGGCATCGTGCAGTCTCCCGATCCAGTCTAGATGGCGAACGATTGGGGCACGCTCCACGAATGCCGAAATTGAGCGCAACTCTCCGTAGAGCGCGAGTGCGACCAGCGCGACCAGCGCGACCGCAAGCCCGCTTGCCGACAGCGTCAGCACGAGCCAGGCACCGGCGAGCGCACCGACAATGCCCGCTCCGGTGTCGCCGAGCATTCCTCGCTCGCGCAGGTCAAACCAGCCGACGACGAGGGCAGGCCCGGCAAACAGCCCGAGCGCCCAGAGCGGGCGCAGCTGACCGTCGGCGACCGTCAGCGCACCCCCCAACAGCACGAGTGCCTTGATCGCCCGCCCCGGCCGCAGGTCGATCAGGTTGAAAGCGTGCGTCGCGAGCACCAGGACCGCCGCGCCGAGCAGGAAGCGGGCCGTCCCGGCGCCCTGCCAGAGCATCGCGAGGAGCGCCAGCCCGAGCGTGCCGACCGCCTTCAGAACGCCCGTGCCGGGGCGCCCCCCGCGCAGCGCCGCGAGGTGCCCGCGCAGCCCGCGGGACTCGTCAGCGAGCACATCATCGGCAAGGCCGAGCAGCGCGACGCCGAGGACGAAGAACGCGATCCAGCCGAGCGCCGGCAGCAGGACCGTCGTCCCAGCAAGCTGCTGCGCCGCCACCAGGGGCGCGAGCGCCAGTAGCGCCGCGCCGACGATCACCAGCCCGAGCGGCGAGGCGATCCGGGCGCCGCGGTAATTGACGCGCGCCAGCGGGCCTGCGGCGAGCGACCTGCAGGCCCCCGGCGCGAGCGCCAAGGCGGCGAGCGAGGAGCAGATCAGCGGCAGGGCGAGCACCGATTCGCACCGTAGCGAGCGACGCGGTCAGACCTCGACGCTCAGGCGAGGCGGTCGGTGCCGCGGTCCTTGCGTAACTCGAGGTAACAGAGCGTGATCCCGATCGCGCTGAACGGCACCACCGCGGTGTCTGTCACGACATCGCCGACCACGTAAACCGCGTAGCTGTTGACCGCGTTCGCCAGTAGCCCGGCAAGCGCGCTGACGAGCACCAGCACGACTCGCTCGAGCAACCCGAAACCGATGATCACCCCGGCGCTGTACCACCACCGGCCCCGGACGACTGCAAAGCTCGTTCGGAGTGCCCGCGTCCCGCGCTGACCAT
>DATAJI010000244.1:0-8336 GCA_036262195.1 Solirubrobacteraceae bacterium | reverse complement strand
GCGCTGCTTCCTCGGCGCGCGCTGCGTCGCGAGAGCCGATCGTCACGGCGATGCCGGCGGAGCCGAGCCGCAGAGCCAAGCCGAAGCCAAGCGCTCCGCTGGCCCCGATGATCGACACTGACTGATCGGCAGCGGACACGGCGGCCGAGTATAGGCGGCGCCGCGCCGCTCGCGCGGGAGTCTTTCGCCACGGACTGCCAGGCCTAGCTAATCTGGGTGCGTGGCTGGCGTGCCCGACCTGCGTGTGTCAGATTCCGACCGCGAAGCGGCGGGCGCCGAGCTGCGCGAGCACTTCGCGGCTGGTCGGCTGAGTGAAGCGGAGTTGAGTGAGCGCCTCGAAGCTGCCTACTCGGCAAAGACGGCCGCCGAGCTCTCGGCGCTCCGGGCCGACCTACCAGATCCACACGCTCAGCTGGTCGCTGCGGCGCCGCGCGAGCTCGCGCGGCGCCGCGTCTACCACGACGTCGGGATCGTCGCCCTGATCGACGTCGGCTCCGTCGTCGCTTGGCTCGCAGTCGGTGCGCACGGCAGCTTCTGGCCGATGTGGGTGATCCTCGGCTCGGCGTTCCGCCTTGCCTATGACGGCTGGCATCTGCTCGGCCCGACTGCGGACGAGGTGCGCCCCGAGTACCGCACGTGGGTCGAGCGGCGTCTGCGCCTCTGAGCGACACGCCACAAAATGGACGGAACAGACCCCAACGAGCTGCTCGAGCTCGCGATCGAGGCGGCCTGCGTTGCAGGCACGCTGCTGGCGGATCGCTTCCGCGCCGGCGGTGAGCACGGCGTCTCCGCGAAGTCGACCCCGACCGACCTCGTCAGCGACGCCGACCTCGCTTCGCAACGGACGATTCGCGAGCTGATCAGCTCTCGCCGACCCGACGACGGGTTCCTCGCCGAGGAAGAAGGCGGCGACGTCGCCGGATCGAGCGGCATGCAGTGGGTCGTCGATCCGCTCGACGGCACGATCAACTTCCTGTTCGGAATCCCGCTGTGGTGCGTTAGCGTCGCCGTGCAAGACGCTCAAGGCACGCTCGCCGGCGTAGTCCACGATCCGCTTGCCGGGGAGACTTTCAGCGCACTGCGCGGCGGCCTCCCGCAACGCAACGGGCTCGCGATCCGCCCTGCCCGTCGGCGCGCGAGCTCGCTGGCTCAGGCGCTCGTCGCGACCGGCTTCGCCTACGACGCGCCGGTGCGTGTGGCGCAGGCCGACGTTGTCGTAGGCCTGATCGGCGAGGTCCGCGACATTCGCCGTTGCGGCGCGGCCGCGTTGGATCTAGCCTGGACCGCTGCCGGCCGCTTTGACGCGTTCTTCGAGCGTACGGTCAAGGTCTGGGACACCGCCGCCGGCGCTCTCCTGTGCGAGTGCGCGGGCCTTGAGGTGCACGTGCTGACTGAGCATCCGGGGCTGCCGGCCGGCATCCTCGCCGCGCCGCCCGCACTCGTAGCGCCGCTGCGTGCGCTCGTCGGCTGACGCCGCAAACGCTCGCCGGGTGTTAGCGCTTGTGCGCGCGGATGATCGCCGCGAACGAACCGGCGCCGAGGAGCGATGTCGCCGGTTCCTCGCGGTCGCCAATCACGAGCGTCTCGACGGAGCCGCTCGTCGGGTCGAACACGACGTCGGTCACCGGCCCGAGGTCGTCACCCATCTCGCTGAGCGCGCGCTTGCCCAGCAGATCGAGCTTGCCGTCGGCGGCGGCGCGCTCGCGATCGTCGCCGACTGCGCGCAAGGCGCTCTCGTCCGCGACGATCACCGCGTCAGGACCGAACCCGCTGACGTTCTCCCAGTCGACGATCAGGGCTTTACGCCGCTTGCCGGCGGTCAGGCACGTGATCCGTCGGCGCTCGACATCGACCACGATGTGAGCGAGCTCACCGAGCTCCTCGGCGCTCGTGCGGCTGACGATCTTGCGTCCCCTAGCTGCCGCGAATCGCTCGCTCATGAGATACCCACCGTGGATCGGAACTCATCGACGGCCGCGCCGAGTCCGACCAGGTCATCCTCGACGAACTCCTTGGTGGCCTCGGGCACGACCAGCGTGCTGCCGGACACCGCCAGCTGGACCGGCAACGGGATGTAGCCGGTTCCGCCTGACGCGGTCTCGATCTCATAGCCCACGACCTCGCCATTGCTACCGACGAGGACGACGACGTCGCGCACCTTGCCGAGACTGGTTCCGCCGTCGGTCAGAACCTCGTCGCCGGTCACGTCGCGTCCGGAGGGCGGGGCACCGACTTCCTCCGGCGCATCCGCCGGCAAGAGGAGGCTGCGCTCATCGTCGACCATCACCGCGTCGCGTCCGATCGCGTGAATCGTCTCGGCGGATAGCACCTCGCGGCGCCGGCCAGCGAGGAATCCGCGCTTGTTGAGCGTCAGGCCAACGACCCGCCCGGCCTCTGGGCTGTAGAGCACGTCGCGCACCTCGGCGATGTCCTCGCCGCCGGTGATCGTGACTACCGGCAACCCGCGAATCGACGACCCGGTAACGAGCGACCTCATTGCTTCTTTCGCGTGGCGATGACACCGCCACGGCGCCGGCGACGCCGAATGACGGCGCCGATCACCAGGAGCAGCACGACCGCAACGAGGATCACGATGAGCCAGGCCACGGCGCTCATCCGCGTCTCGCGGCGAGCGTTGACGCGCGCTCGCTCGCCCGTAACACATACTCGCCGTCGAGTGCGATTGGTGCGTCAGCGGCATCCGCGGGGGGCACGAACAGGTCGTTAGCATCGGTCATGTCCGAGCCAGCTTGCCCTTGGCCGCGGCTGGCGGAATCGGCGGGGAGGGGAGTCCGCCCGCGGCGTTGGTCTCTCGCGCGAGGAACGCGCCGAGCTCTTGGATCGTGCTCATCAGCGGTGCTGGGAAGACGACGGTCGAGTTCTTGTCGACGGCGATCTCGACGAGCGTTTGGAGGTTGCGGAGCTGGAGCGCGAGCGGGTGGGCCATCATCACGTCAGAGGCGTGCGCGAGCTCGCCGGCGGCGAGTGCCTCGCCTTCAGCGGCGATTATCTTCGCGCGCTTCTCGCGTTCGGCCTCAGCCTGGCGAGCCATCGCGCGCTTCATCGTGTCCGGCAGCTGGATGTCTTTCAGCTCGACGGTTGTGACCTTGATGCCCCATTCCTCGGTCTGGACGTCGAGGATCTCACGGATGTTCTGGTTGATCTTGTCGGTCTCTGACAGCGTCTCGTCGAGCGTGTGACGGCCAACGACGGAGCGCAGCGTGGTCTGTGCGATCTGGTTGATCGCCTCGGCGACGCTTTCGATCGCGATCACGGCCCGGATCGGATCCTCGACGCGGTAGTAGGCGACCGCTGACACGTCGATGCTGACGTTGTCGCGCGTGATAATGCCCTGCGACTGGATTGGCATCGTGACGATTCGCAGCGACACGCGATCGACGCGATTTATCAGCGGGACGAAGAAGATCAATCCCGGTCCGCGGGCTCCGTCGCTCACTTTTCCGAGGTGAAACATCACGGCTCGCTCATACTGCTTGAGCACGCGCACCCCGGACGCCAGGAGCGCCAGCACCACGAGTGCGATGACAACTAGCACGTAGCCGATCATGCGAGCCCTCGCTCGGCGTCCGCAAAAAGCGCGGTGGCTCGACGTGGCACGGCGACCTCCAAGAAGGTTGGTGGATCCTTGGAAGTCAGGTCGTGCTGCCGGCGTCAGCCGACCTCACGGAGCATGCCCTCTTGGTCGATGCTACTCGCGATGTCAAGCCGGCAGAGGCAGCTCGCCGGCGCTCCGAGCGGGCCGGGCACGTGCCCGGCCGCTGGCACGGTCGCGTCGTGCGATGTGCAGCAGTGCCAAAACCGTCGGCTCGCCGGTGGCGAGCTCGATCGTCTCCACCGCGTTCGCGGCTGCGGTCAGCGCCAAGAGGCGATCGACCTGTTGCAGTCCCCGAACGAGGACGAGCCGCCGGCCGTCGCGGCGCGCGCTTCGACTCGCGCTGACGAGCACGCCGACGCCCGCGGCATCCACGCGCGTGAGCCCGCGCAGGTCGACCACCACGAGCCGCGCACGGCCGATGGCCTGGCTTAGCGTCTGCTCGAGCCGCGGCGCGGTCGCGAGGCTCAACTCACCTGCGACGCAGACCCACGCTGCTCCGCGGACGCTGACGCCCGAGGTACAGCCGAACGCTGGTTCGGCATCCGGTGCCGAACGAGAACTGACTGGCGTAAGCGGCATTTACGACCTCCGAGGCGGTGGATGAACCCTCGGAAGTCGGGTCGTGCTGCCGGCCGCTTTGGCCGACCTCACGGACGGTGCCCTCCGCGCCGCATCCTACCGGCCGCCGGCGGCAAAGGCTCGGCAGTTGTTCCCAGGTGGATTAGGGAGTGATCGCTTCGGCGAGCGAGCGCGTGACACCGGCACTCATCTCGGCCGCATCGACGAGGTCGGTGGGGGCGAGGATGAAAACCTCGCACATCATGTCGGGGTGCTGCTGGTTGCCGCTCATGAAGCCGATCACCGGTCGGCCGGTCGCTTCCTCGATCACCGCCTCGAAGCGCTGTCGCATCAGCTCCTGAAATGCCATCCGCTGCTCGATCACCGCGGGACCGCGGCCGCCTTCGAGCAGCGTCTGCTCAACACGCGAGAAGCCGCCGCGCAGCACACACACGACGAGATCATCAGCGTAATAAGACTTCGTCCGCGTCGGTCCCCTGCCGTAAAACTCCTTCAGCAGCGCGACCATCCCATCCGATATTGCGGTAAGCACATCGCCGTGCGTCCGGGGGGTGGTTTCGCTCGGGCTCATGCCACTAACGTGAATCGTAACGCGGAGACGAACCCATCTTAGCTCGCGCGGCGCTAAGCTGTGGTTAGCATCGCTCGCAGGGTCACGCCCTTCGCCTCGCGCGCGCAAGTCCCGGAGGACGAGAGAGAAGGCCGCTGTGTCGGCCCCACCTGCTCCGCTTGCCGGTGACGAGCTGCTTGAAGCCGTGACAGACGCGATGATTGCGCTGCACCAGCGCTACCACCACCGCGCTCCGGTTACCGCGAAGACGCTGCTACTCGGCGACGAGTTGCTGGCGTGCGTGCTCGGCGGCGTCTACACCGACGTCGAGAAGACGATGATCGAGCTACAGCGCAGCCCGATCGTCCAGGAGACCCGCAGCACCTTTCAGAATGCGATGCAACACATGTTCATAGCCGCCGTCGAGCGACTCTCAGGGCGCGACGTTCTCGCTTTCATCTCAAATCACCACGTCGGTCCCGACATCGAGGTCGAGCTGTTCATCCTCAAGCCGCAGGAGCCGCGACGCGACCACTTGCATCTTGTGCCGGATTGACACGGGGAGTAGTCTCAACAGCGGAGGGCACCATGTGACGTCGGCCCGAACTGGGTGGCGGCGCGGCCTGACTTCTGAGGTTTTCCTTTCGAAACTCGGAGGTCGTGTCGTGGCTAGCTCAGTCGTACCGCCAGTGCCCGTCCCAACTCCCGGCAATGGCGTAGCGCACGCCGATGTGTCGCCGCTTCGAGCCTCTGGTGCCCCACGAGGCGATCGCGCCCCGCGCAGCCCGCTGTTGGCGAAGCTGACCGGCCTGACGTCGGTCGCCACGGTGGCCGCGGCGGGCATGATCGTGATCGGCATCCTCGCCGTGATCGGTGGCAGCTACGACAAGCAGGTCGTTCGCGACCAGCTCGCCCCGCAGAAGATCTACTTCCCCAAGCCTGCGACTAACCCGGCACTGAACGCTTACGCGGGCCAGCAGGTGCTGACAGGGACGCAAGCCAAGCTCTACGCCGAGGACCAGATCGGTGTCGACCTCACCAAGGTCGCCGGCGGCAAGACCTACTCGCAGATCAGCGAGGAGTGGATTGCCGGCGGCATGAAGAGCGCAACGCTCGCGAGTGAGCGCACAACGCTGTTCACCGGGGAGACGCTGAAAGGGCTGCTGCTGAACGCCTGGGGCTGGTCGGTGATCGGCACCATAGCGACCCTCGCCGGCATCATCCTGATCTTGCTCGGTGGGCTCCTGTTCCTGCTCCCGGTCGCCAACTGGCAGCTGAACCTCAGAGGCCGCCGAGGACCCGCGGCCGGCGGCTGAGCCCGGTGCGCCTCCGATCATGCGCAGTCGGCGGCGCTCTGACCCAGCCCAGCGCGAGCAGGACACAGACGTGCCGCGTGCGATCCCATTCGAGCGATTGTAGGCTGAGATGAAGGCTCTTGTTTACCACGGTCCTGGCGAGCGTGGTTGGGATTCTGTTGCTGACCCGTCGATCATCGATCCGACCGACGCGGTCGTACGGATCGATACCTCGACGATCTGCGGTAGCGACCTGCACATCCTCAAAGGGGACGTGCCGGAGACGCTCCCCGGGACGATCCTTGGCCACGAGGCGGTGGGGACCGTGGTCGAGATCGGCTCGGCGGTCAGCACGTTCGTGGCTGGCGATCGCGTGCTGTTGTCGTGCGTGAGCGCGTGCGGTCGTTGCCGGTATTGCAAGGAGGCGCGCTATGGGCAGTGTCTCGGTGGCGGCGGCTGGATCTTTGGGCACACGATTAACGGTTTGCAGGCCGAGCTCGCGCGTGTCCCGTTTGCTGACAACTCGATGTACAAGTTCCCTGAGGCGCTTGGTGATGAGCAGGTTCTGTTTCTTGCTGACATCCTGCCGACGGCGTTCGAGGTCGGTGTGCTGAATGGCGTGGTCTCACCAGGTGATGTTGTGGCGATCGTCGGCGCCGGACCTGTCGGTCTCTCAGCCGTCCTCACGGCGCAGCTCTACACGCCGGGGCGGATCGTCTCGATCGATCTCGCTGACAGCCGCCTCGAGAGCGCGGTCAGGTTCGGCGCGGACATCACGATCAACAATGGTCGCGAGGATCCGCTTGCGCTGATCATGGAGATGACCGACGGTCTCGGGGTCGATGTCGCGCTCGAAGCCGTTGGTGTGCCGGCGACGTTCGAGCTTGCGACGGCGCTGATTCGTCCCGGCGGGCGCGTCGCCAACATCGGAGTTCACGGCAAGCCGGCCGAGTTGCACCTCGAGAAGCTCTGGACTCGCGATGTCACGATCACAACCGGACTCGTCGACACGTACAGCATCCCGCAGCTCATGCGGCTGGTCGTTAGCGGACGATTGGACCCATCGCTGTTCGCCACGCACCATTACGCCCTCGACGACACGATGGCCGCCTACGACACATTCGCCGACGCCGCCAACACCGGTGCACTGAAAGTGGTCCTGCAAGGCAGCGAAAGCCACGGCTCGCTGGCAAGCGAGGCCGGCGCACTCGCCGCCCACTGAGTCACGCGCGCCGACTGCCCGACGAGATCCCGGCCCGAGCGCGAAGCAATCCCGCGGGTCGCCGGATACACCTGATTGGACCGCTGGTGGAGCGCGTGGGCCACGGGATCTAGCGAGCGCGCAAGCATCAGATTGCTCGAAGCGAACCGCAAGCAGGCGCGTGTTACCTCGCGGGGGGTGGCGGCGGCAGCCCGGCCGGACCCATGAAGGCGAAGACCTGGTCGGTGCCTGGAAGCAGCAGCAGGCCATCGCCGACCGACGGCGTCGGGAAGTGGTTCGCATACCCGCCGAACGGGATCGAGACGACCTCGTCGCCGGTGGCCGGGTTGAGGGCGTGCACCGCGTCGCCCCCGATCGTCCAGACCAGTCCATCCGCGATGATCGGCGCGCTGGCAGCGGCGTCGTTGTCGGTCCATAGCTGCTTTAAATACGGGGCCTTCGTCGAAACCTTGACCGCCGTGACGCCGTTCGGGCAGGGTATGTAGACGACCGAGCCGTGCACCGCGTGTCCGCCGTCGGGATCGCCACTGCACACCGAAAGCGACGCGACCTCGCCCTCCTCGCCGCCGAGATGTCCCTGACGCAAGAGATAGGCGATGTCCGTCTTGCCGACCTGGAGCACGAAACCATGCACGAGCACCGGATCCCCTGTCCCGAGGTCGAGGTCGTCGTCGCTGAGCGTCTGCCAGTCCTTGGGGTAGAAGATCGACTCGAGGTGCATGGTCGGCGACAGCTCGAGCACCGCGTCACTGTCGTCGTAGGGCTGGCCCGCGCCGAGGTCGTAGCCGTCAGCGCTCGCCACGTAGACGTTCCCATGAGGGTCGACGACCGGAGAGCTGCCGCCCATCCACACCGCCCCCCGATCCCGGCCGCTGCCGATCTGGAAGTAGTGGAGCGATCCTCCCTGCTCCGGAATCGACACGACGTAGCCGTGTGCGGGACCGTTGGGGCCGGGACAGTCGCCGGTGTTCTGACCGTAGGCGATGATCACGAAACCGTGGTCGAGCGCGAGCCCTGGCCGCTGCAGCTGTGCGAGCTGGTCCTCGCCGGCGTGCGGCATCGCCGACTCGTCCA
>DATAJI010000243.1:0-15846 GCA_036262195.1 Solirubrobacteraceae bacterium | reverse complement strand
TGAATAACCACATCAATCGAGCTAATATAGCTCGATGCTTGTGGCGACAATCACTGAAGCGAAAAACCGTCTCAGCGCGCTGATCGATCACGTACGCGGCGGCGAGTCGGTCCTGATCGTCGACCGCGGGATTCCCGTCGCGCGTCTGGAGGCCGCTGTCAGCGCCGATGCGGATCCCGAGGGGCGGATCGCGCGCCTCGAGCGTGCCGGCGCGGTCCGGCCGGCTCGGCGACCGCCGGCGACCGAAGTCCTCTCCAGCCGACCGCCCAGCGCACAACCCGGTGTGAGTGCGGTGGCGGTCCTGCTCGAGGAGAGGCGCACGGGTCGTTGAGGTTCTGGGACTCCTCGGCGATCGTTCCGCTGATCGTCGCCGAGGCGAGCACCGGCCGCGTGCAGGCCATTGCCGGGGAGGACCCGGTGATGTGCGTGTGGTGGGGCACAGAGATCGAGTGCGTATCCGCCGTGGCCAGACTGGAGCGCGAGGACGCCCTGGCGGAGACGGCGATGATGGCGACGCTCGAGCGCCTCGACTCGCTTGCTGAGGCTTGGAACGAGGTGCAGCCGGTCGCAGCGGTGCGCGGTGCCGCTCGCCGTCTGCTCCGCGTGCACCCGCTTCGCGCAGCCGACGCGCTACAGCTCGCGGCCGCGGTCGTCGCCGCTGAGGGCGTCCCGGCGTCCCTAGGTATCGTCACGCTCGACGAACGTCTGGCGGCAGCCGCCCGCCGCGAGGGTTTCGTCGTATATGACGCCGTGGAACCTGCGGTCTAGGCCCTCAGGGCGTGGCGCCACGGCCCCACGGGTGGTCGCACGCGGTAGCGGGCCTCGCCGAAAGCCAGTCCACATTTGCGCCAGTGACGAGCCGGCCTATCGCGGACCGGACGTGTTACAGGGTAGGTCCGTGATGCGGTCCTCCGGAAGTGCTCGCGGTGCAGACACGCCGCGTGGTCTCGGTGGTCCCTGAAGCGAGTCGCCACCCCGGAAGTGACCGCTGCGTGCGGATCGCCGCCGAGTTCCTCTAGCAGTATGCCGGGGAGCGCCCCGGCCGACGTAGCGTTGGATCGGCTGAGCTTCATCGAGGAGTGCTCCGGCGGCCGATCGTGGAGAGCTCGTATCCGAGGTGTCGCAGTTTGTCGGGGTTGATGATCGAGCTGATGGCCTGGATCGTGCCGTCGGCGATGTCGAAGGCGAGGACGTTGATCAGTCGTCCGTCGGCGTCGAAGTTGAGCGTTCCGGGCTGACCGTTGATGGTTGTCTGCTCGATCCTTCCTCCGATCGCGCTCCAGCGGGAGTGGAACGCTTGCAGCAGGCGCATTACCCGGTCGCGCCCGTGCACGGGCGCTGGTAGGCCGGTGCCTTTGCCGCCGCCGTCGCCGGTGAAGACGACGTCGGCCGACAGCAGCGCCACGAAGCTCTCGATGTCACCGGTCTCCAGGGCCTCGATGAAGCGGCTGGCGAGCTTGCGGTGCTGCTCGCCGTCAACCGCGAACCGCGGCTTGCCCACGTCGATCCGCTTTCTCGCGCGGGCGAAGATCTGGCGACAGTTCGGCTCGGTCTTGGCAACGATCGAGCCGATCTCCTCGTACTCGAAGTCGAAGACCTCGCGCAAGAGGAACACCGCGCGTTCGACGGGCGTGAGTGCCTCGAGCAGGACGAGGAAGGAGAGCGAGAGCGCGTCGGCGATCTCGAGGGCTTGCGCCGGGTCGGACTGGGCGGTTGCCACGAGCGGCTCGGGCAGCCACGGGCCGACGTAGGTCTCGCGTCTGACCCGAGCCGAGCGCAGCTCATCGATCGCCAGCCTCGCCGTCACGGTCGTCAGGTACGCGCGGACCGAGCGCACGCTCGTGCCCGCCTGCTCCGCGCGCTCAAGGCGCAGGAAGGCCTCTTGCACGATGTCCTCCGCGTCCCCGACGACGCCCAGCATCTCGTAGGCGATCGAGAAAAGGAGCGGCCGCAGGTCGTCGCTGCTGTCAGCGGTCCTGTTCGGGTTCATGACGTGCCCAAGGAGATCATCGCGGAGCCGGCTAGCTGCTTGCCGGGTTGCTCGCCTCGAGCAGCGCCACGGCCTTCGGCTCCTTGAACGGATACCTAGCCGAGCCGGGCACGAAGCGCTCGAGTTTGAAGCCGATCAGCGCGCCGTGGCTGCCGAGTTCCTTGAGCCGTGCGGCGCGCCGGCCCGTGAACACAGACTCCTTCGGCCGGTCGCCTCGATCGACGAACTGGATCAGCCCGTCGCGGCGACCCAGGCTGATCGGCTGGGCAAAGTAGCCGAAATGCAGATCCTTCGGAGTGCGGCCCTTGGCCTCTGCGACGACCACCTCGCCGGCATGCAGGCCGGTCGGCCCTGCAACCTGACAGCACATCCTCAGCGGCTCGCCGGCCACGAACGCCGGGGGCATCGCGCCGTCGCCGGCCGCGAGGATGTGCGGATGGCTCATCGACCTCATCTTGCGGTCGACGAGCACCCGGCCGGAGGCATCGCACAGCAGCCCACTCGCATGACCCAGCGGCGAGGCGCGAAAGCCACCGCACCAGATCCCGATGGCGGTCGGCACGATCGCCCCGTCGCTCAACTCGGCCGCATCGGGCCCGAGGCTGCATACCCGGGCGCCCTGGACGATCTCGACTCCGAGGCGTTTGAGCGCCTCCAAGAGGTAAGAGCGCCCGCGCGCGCTGAGCCACCCTCCGACGCTGCCACTTGAGATCAACGTCACACGGAGATGCGGGTAGGCGGCCGCGATCTCACTCGCGACCTCGATACCGGTCAAGCCGGCACCGACGACTGACACCGTGCTCGCCCCGTTGGCGTGATGAAGCGCGTCGCTGAGCGTCCGCGCCGCGGCAAGGTCGTTGACGCTATAGGCGTACTCGGCGACACCGGGCACACCTGACAGCTCGACCCCGCTGCCGACGGCGTAGATCAACCGGTCGAACTCGACACGACGGCGCCCGCCGCCCGTGAGCTCGACGACGCCGGCGTCCAGATCGATCAACTCGGCGCTCCCCTGAATGAACTCGACCCTGCGGCCAAGCAGCTTGGAGTAGCGCGGCGACGCGACCTCCTGTCCGGCCGCGACCTGGTGTAGGCGCAGACGTTGCACGAACGAATCCTTGGAGTCGATCATCGTGACGCGGACTCGTCTGCGCCCGCGACCGGCCAACCGCAGCGCCGCCATGGTACCGGCGTAGCCGCCCCCCAACACGACGGCTCGCTCCGATCGCCTGGATCTCATGTCGTCTCTCTTTCGTCGAAGGTGCACCCCCTAAGACGAGGCGGCTGGCACCCCTGTGACACGCACTCCGGCCGCCCGCGGGGGGGCTGCCTCGTGGGGCGACGACATGGCCGGCGATCCAACGCTCGCCCGCACAGGCGGATCGCACGGCTACGCCCTCGGGTAGCAACCGGTAGCAGGTGCACTACAAAACCAGCGGGAATGCAGGCGGTTTCGCACGGGTCGCACCCACCGTCTCCATTTTTGGCCGATGAATGCCCGGCCCGGTTTAACGTGGGGCCACCGGCGGTGGCGCCGCGGTCAGTCTCCGTCGCTGCGGAGGATCTCATCGAGGAACAGCCGCGTCTTGAGCGGTGGCTCACCGTGGGGATACATCTGAGCGAGCAGAGCGAGCGCCTCGTCCGGACTCCGGATGCGGGTCTGTCGGAGCAGGATCCTGATGTCCTCGTCGTCCTCTCCGAAACGCATGGCCAGCAGCTTCATGGCGAGGAGGTAACGTGGTGAGGCGGTGGTGACCTCGATGCCGTCGACCTCCGGTAGTGGGATCGCGTCCCGATCCACACCCGGCAGGAAGCCCTTGACGCCGTCGTTCAGCCAGTCCTCAGGTAGTTCGAGGCGCTCGGCCACGCGCTCGGCGGCTTCGTAGATCGCGGTCTTGGGCTCGAACACGGCGTCGATGTCCCTGGTCACGCGGCGGGTGGAGTAGGCGAGGGCCATGGCCGCGCCACCGACGATGAAGACCTGACCGCGTATCCCCGCGCTCCTGAGCTCCTCCCCGAGCGCCTCAAGGGCGGCGATGATGCGGGCACGCGTGAACTGCCGGTCAGGCACGGGCAAACACCTCGCGTGCGATGAAGACCCCGTGGCGCGCGAAGGTGGCCGGCGTGTGAGCGAGCGTATACGCGTGAAATGCCGGACGGCTCGCGACGAACCACCACGGCTCGATGAAGCGGTCGGGTCCGTCAACCCAACCCGGCACCGCGATGCCTCCTTCGGCGGCAAAGAACTCAGCAGTCGCGGCCAGCGCGGCGTCGAAGCGTGGGTCGCCCGTGGACGTCGGCTCGTCTGTGATCAACGCGCCGCGGCCCGGGCGGCTCGATGCTCGAAAGTCGTCGGCGAAGCCGAAAAGCAGCCGAGTTGCGTTCTGCTCTTCGCCGGCGGCGAGATCCTCCTGGATCGTGAGCGCGAGCTCTGCCAACGCGGCCGCGCCGCGGCGCATCCGCGGCCGGACGATCAGGTCGAGATCTTGGTCGCAGGCCCCAAGGAGTCGTTCGAGGGTCGCGAGGCTCGGCTTGCGAGCCCCGGTTTCGTATGCGGCGACGGCCGACTGCGCCGTGCCGGCTCGATGCGCAAGATCTGCCTGCGTCAGCGCGGCCTTGCGGCGCGCGTCCCGAAGGAGGGTTGCGACCGTGGCCTTCATCGGCCAATTATATACATTTCGATATGGCGTATACGCGCCGGGCTTTGCTGGTAGCAGGGCGGTCGCAAGGTTCGCGCGAAACCCGGCCACACGCAGGCGGCCAGTCAGTCGTCTTTGTTCTCGTCAGGACTTTCTGGAGCCACGCTCTGGGGATTGTCAAGCAGTTCGCGAGTGTCGCCGCCGCCGGATTTTTAGGCCCGGTTCTCGCGTAACAGGGTGGCGGCTGCGGCGGCGCCGAGTGCGACGATGATCGCCGCCACCAGCAGCGCTTCGCCGTATCCGTCGGTCAGGGCCTGCAGGGGCCGTGCGCCGTGCGCGAGTGCAGCATCGGTCCGTCCGTCAGCGATCGTCGTGAGAACGGCGAGCCCGATTGCCCCGCCGAGCAGCCGCGAGGTGTTGAGCAGTCCCGACGCGGCGCCCGCGACCGCCGGGGCCACCCCCTGCACGGCGACGATCGTCGATGGCACGAGCGCGAGGCCGAGACCGAAGGCGGCGAGCGTGCCGCCTGGCAACACCGAGGCAAAGCTCGCTCCAGGGTGGATCCCGGACAGCAGCGCCAGGCCGAGCGCCGCCGTCAGCATCCCGGCAGTGATCGTCCAGCGTGTGCCGAGCTTTGCGACGATCCGCGGAGCGCGGGTGGAGGCGATCGCAACGCCCAGGGTCATCGGGAGAAACGCGAGGCCGGTCTGGATCGCGTCGTAGCCGAGCACGCCCTGGAGATAGAGCGACACGAAGAACCACATCACGAACACTCCGGCGTAGAGCGCGAGCACAACCAGATTGGCGGCTCGGACGCGGCGTAGCTTGAAGATCCACAGCGGAACCAACGGGGCTTGCGCGACGCGCCCCTCGACAAGGACGAACGCCCCAAGAAGAGCCAGACCGGCGACGATCGGACCGAGAACACCGGCAGCGCTCCAGCCGAGGGTGTCGGCGCGCACGATCCCGAACACAAGGGCGACGAAGCCGCTTGTCACGAGTAGGGCGCCTCCGAGATCGAAATGACGGTGCCCAAGCTCTGCTCGACCCTCGGGGACGACCTGCGGAGCGATTGCGAGCACCAGCAGTCCGACCGGTACGTTCACGAGGAACACCCACTGCCAGCCGAGCCCCTGCGTCAGCAGGCCACCGACGAGCGCGCCAGACGCCGCGCCGATGCCGCCGATCGCTGCCCAAAGCCCGAGTGCGCGATTGCGCTCGCGTCCCTCGGCGAAAGACGTCGTGAGGATCGAGAGGCTCGCGGGGGAGATGATCGCGCCGCCGATCCCCTGGATCGCTCGGGCGCCGACGAGGACGTCTTGCGAGCCGCTGAGGGCGCAGGCGAGCGAGGAGAGCGTGAATAGGGCGATGCCGGTGAGCAGCACGCGACGGCGTCCGAGAAGATCGGACGCGCGGCCGCCGAGCATCAGGAATCCGGCGAAGGTAAGCGTGTAGGCGTTTACTACCCACTGCAGCCCGACCGTCGAGAAGCCGAGCGATTGGCGGATCGACGGCAGCGCCACGTTGACGACCGCGACGTCAAGGATGACCATGAACTGCGCCGCGCAGATCATCGCGAGCAGCAGCGCTGGGCTGCGGCGCACGCGGTCGATGCGCGGCTGCGCCAGCGCGAGGGTGCTCATCGGCGGACCTCCTGGAGGTAGGCCGCGACGACGACTGCCTCGAGCTGGCTGGGACTGAGGATCGGGCGCTTGTCTGTGGTGGTCATTCGAGCTATCCTTCACTTGTTTGCTTGTACGGTGACCATCTTATCAAATAGTTCGCCGACTATCGTACAATTAGACAAGTCGTATGCACCTCCACCACCCGACCAACTCCGAACTCGACCTCCCGAGCGTGCTACACGCGCTCAGCGACCCGCAACGGCTGCGGATCGTGCGTCAGCTCGCCGATCGCGCGGGCCCCTGCGCTTGCAGCTCGTTCGGCCTCGACGTCACGAAGTCGACGCTCACGCACCATTTCCGCGTATTGCGCGAGGCCGGAGTCGTAAGCCAGGAGATCGTCGGCACGTCAAAGCTGAATACGCTGCGCCGCGCGGACATCGACGCGCGCTTCCCCGGCCTCCTTGACGCGGTACTCGTGGGGACAGCCCCCAGCGGCGACCACGGCCCCGCCTTCGGCGCACCGCTGACGCAGCCTGCTGCCCAAGCCTGAGCGCTCGGTCGAGACCCGTCGGTCTTACGGCGGAATCCCGCCGGAGCCTCTCAAACCGTGCTCTAACGTTTGTCGCTCGTCCCACCGCGTCCACTACCAAGGCTCCTGAGGGGAACGACGGCGCGAGCGTTCGGCGTCCGGTTGCGCCTATCGCTCCCACGCGAGCGGTAGCGTCTGCTGCTGGTGCACACCGAAGCCCCGCCATCATCCTCGGTCAGCGGCTCCGGGCCCAGTCCGCGCCGCAGGGCGGTTGCCAGGGCCGGCATCTCTGCGCTCACGGTGGGGGCGCTCGGGGTCGTGTTCGGCGACATCGGGACCAGTCCGCTATACGCGGTACAGGCCGTTTTCACGAAGACGAACGGGCGCCCCGTGCAGCTCGACAGTGCGAACGTCTACGGCGTGATCTCGCTCGTGTTCTGGGCGATCACGATGATCGTGTCGGTCAAGTACGTGATCTTCATCATGCGCGCTGACAACCAGGGCGAAGGCGGGATCATGGCGCTCACCGCGCTGATCCAGGGGAAGCTCGGTCGCAGCACGACGACGCTCGTGCTGATCACGCTGGGCGTCCTCGGTGCGTGCCTCTTCTACGGTGATGGCGCGATCACGCCGGCGATCTCGGTTGTCTCGGCGGTCGCGGGCCTGAAGGTTGCCGTACCGAGTTTGGGCTCCCTGGTCTTGCCGATCACCGTGGCGGTGCTGTGCATGCTGTTTGCGATCCAGCGGTTCGGCACGCGTCTGGTTGGCAACCTGTTCGGGCCTGTGATGCTGATCTGGTTTTCCGCTCTCGCGCTACTCGGCCTCGTCGAGCTCGTACGTCACCCGGGCATTCTGCGGGCTCTCTCACCCAGCTACGGAGCCCGGTTCTTCATCGATAACGGCGGGGTTGCGTTCATCTCGCTCGCATCGGTGGTGCTGGCGGTGACAGGGGCGGAGGCGCTCTACGCCGACATGGGCCACTTCGGCCGCGGCCCGATTCGCCGGGCATGGTTCTTCGTCGTATTTCCGGCGCTCACGATCAACTACCTGGCGCAGGGCTCGCTGATCCTGCGCTCGCATAAGGCGGCCGCGAACCCGTTCTACTTCCTCGTGCCCGGATGGGCGCAGATACCGATGGTGATCCTCGCGACGGTCGCGACGGTGATCGCCTCGCAGGCAGTGATCTCGGGCGCCTTCAGCGTCTCCCAGCAGGCGGTGCAGCTCGGATTCCTTCCGCGCCTGACGATCCGTCACACCTCGGAGCGCGAGGTCGGCCAAGTCTACGTTCCCGCGATCAACGCCCTGCTGTTCGTGTCGGTGGTGGCGATCGTCATCGCCTTCGGCTCGGCCACTGCGCTCTCAAATGCCTACGGCGTTGCCGTGACCGGCACGTTCTTCCTGACGACGGTTCTCTTCCTCGCCGTGTGCAGGCTCCTCTGGCACAAGCCCTGGAAGCTGATCGCTGCCGGGGCTGCGGTGTTCCTGACGATCGACACTGCGTTCTTTTCGGCCGACCTGACGAAGATCGTGCACGGGGGCTGGCTGCCTTTGGTGCTCGCGTCGGGAGTCTTCTTCGTCCTGATGACCTGGAGCAAGGGACGGGCGATAGTCGCCGCCAACCGCGACCGGGCCGAGGGGCCGCTGCGCGACTTCATCGAGCAGGTCGGGGAGCGGGACTTCCCGGTTCGGGATGTGTCCGGCGTCAGCGTGTTCCTCAACCCGAACCTGCAGACCACGCCGCTCGCGCTGCGCGCCAACGTCGAGCTCAACCACGTGCTGCACGACCAGGTGATCATCGTCTCGGTGGAGACCGAGCGCGTGCCGCACGTGCCTGAAGCCGAGCGCGTCGTGGCGGAGCCGGGGTTCATGTTCAGCGGGGCCACGGGCGATCCGCTCGAGGGCTCAGCCGACCGCTTCACGCGCCTCACGCTGCGGTTTGGGTTCCTCGATGAGCCGGACATCCCAACGGCACTGCGCCTCGCGGCCGAGCAGCGTCTGATCGCGGGACACCCCGACGTCACTCACGCGTTCTACTTCGTTACGCAGATCGCGATCGTGCCGACCGACGCCCCAGGCATGAGCCCGTGGCGGAAGAAGATCTTCGTCGCGATGGCACGCAATGCAGCCAACCCGGCCGAGTACTACCGGCTCCCGGCTGATCAGACGGTGACGATGGGCGGCCGCGTCGACGTCTGAGGCGACCGTTTCGCGCTTCGAGCCGAGGTCACGGGATACGAACGTCGCGGTGCTCGCTCGCCGAGCGCCTCTCGGCCTCGCTCAGATCGACCTCTTTGACCGGCCTGACGAGCGACCAGTGCTTGCCGACCGGGCAGCGCTGGAGCCTCCACCATCCGAGACGGATCGACTTCAGCGATGCCAGAGGAACCCAGATCGTTGTAAAGAGGTGCCCTTTGCGGCAGCGGACGACGACGTTGCCGCCCATCGGGTATCCACGCCGCCTCAGAATGATCGTCGCGAGCACGGCGAGACCGACGATCACCCGTGGGCGCTTGCCGAGGGCGATCCGATCGGGCTTAGCAATCGAGCCAGCGGTGATCTGCTGGAGTCTAATCACGTTGATCACGCCACTGAGGGCGAGCCGATCGCGGCCTCGCATACGATCGCGGCGTGAGAAGTCCCGCCCGGAGCGGCCGGTGATCGATTCAGAGCAAGACAGCAAGCCTCGCGCGGGGCCCGGCAGGCTCGCTCGCTCGCTGGCTCGGCGTAACGCGGGACGCTCTGTGGCTGCCGCCGCCGACAGCCTCGGCTATCGACTCGTTCGCGACGGGTTCTACTCGCCGCTGCCGGACCTCGATTCGCTCCCGCCGGAGGACAGGCGCAGCGCGATGGCGGGGATCCGGTTCGACTCCGAGGAGCAGCTGCGCTACCTGACCGATGAGCTCGGCAGATATCTCGGCGAGTTGCAGATACCCGACAGGGGGGAGCCGGGCGAGCTCTTCTTGCGCAACGGCTTCTACGAGGCCGGCGACGCGGAGACGCTTTACGCGATCGTCCGCCAGCGACGGCCGGCGCGCGTTCTCGAGCTCGGTTCCGGCTTCTCGACGCAGATCATCGCTCGGGCGCTGGCCGCCAACGGCCGCGGCGCCCATCACGTCTTCGACCCTTATGCGCGGGCGGGGATTGAGTCACTCGCCGAGGTGACGCGTCACTCGGCTGGCGAGATCGCCGACGAGGAGTTCAGCCGCCTGGCGCCCGGCGACGTGCTATTCGTCGACTCGACGCACATCGTCAAGATCGGCAGCGAGGTGAACCGCGTCGTGCTCGACGCCTTGCCGCTGCTGGCCCCGGGCGTGGCGGTGCATTTCCACGACGTCTTCCTGCCGTGGGACTACCCGCACGGCTTCTTCACGCGCCTTGGCATGTACCTGAACGAGCAGTACCTGCTGCAAGCCTTCCTCGCGATGAACAGCGATTACCGGATCCTCCTGGCGATGAGCGCCGTCGGGCGGCTCCATCCGCATCAGGTCGCGGAGCTGATCCCGAGCGTTCACGATGGCGCTTCGCCGTGCGCGTTCTGGATCGAGCGGACCGGGGCGAGCTGAGCGCTGCGTAGACTGCCGGACCGTGCGCGGCGTCCGCTTCAGTCTGTTTGGCGTGGCGCTCGTGGTGCTAGCTCTCGCCGCCGCCTCATCAAACGCGTCATCGCTACGCGCGGTCGCGCTCGGCGCGACCACCGGAGCGCCCGTAACGATCGTCACCGATCCAGTTGGGCTCAGCGTCGAGTACCCAGTGCTTGCCGCCGATCTCGGGACCGCTAGCTGCCCGTCGCCCGAGCTGATCAGCACGATCGAGGGCCTCGGCGTTCCAACGATCCGCATCGGGGGTAACTCCGGCGATCAGACGGCACCCGCCGGAACGCCGCCGTTCGCTGGGGTCACCGACCTGCCGGCGGCCTTCTGGAGTCAGCTTGGCTGCCTCGAGAGCCAGACACATGAGCCTTTCGTCGTCGGGCTCAACCTGGCCTCGCAAATGCCCGCCTGGGCGGCGACGATGGCAGCGGGCGCTCGTAGCGCCGTTCCCGCGAACCTGCTGAGTTTCGAGATCGGCAACGAGGCCGATATCGATGGGCCGTCGGTCGCGTGGTGGAACGCGACCGCCGAGGCCAAGTCGTTGCTCCCGTTCCCAACCTATCTCGACGACGTCGAAGCGGTCGAGCAGCAGCTCGGCCCCGGCGCCGGGGTCGAAGGGCCGGACTTCGCAACGCCGCGTTGGACGTCTCAGATCCCGCAGATCGCGGCAGCGCTGTCGTTGCACGCGATCGACGCGCACTTCTATCCGCTCAACGCCTGCACCGGCCTGCGCCAGGCGACGGTCGCGGCTCTGCTGGCTCGCGGTGCCGCGGAGCCAGGTGGCGCGGCGCTAGCCATCCTCGCGCAAGCCGAGCGCGTCCACCTGCCAATGGTGATCTCGGAGAGCAACTCGGTCGCGTGCCGTGGAAAGCCCGGCGTCTCGGACTCGCCGGCGTCAGCCGTGTGGGGTTTGCGCCTCGTCATCAACATGATCATGAGCGGGATCGAATCGGTCCGCTTCCACTCGAGCGGGTCGAGCTACGACCCGTTCGTCGTCAGCGGCGACACCGTCACGACGCGGCCGCTCTACCTCGGGCTCGAGTCTGCGGTCCGGCTGCTCCCGGTCGGTGCGACCGTCACTACGCTGCGCACGCCAAAGGCTCTGAGCGGTGTCGTTGTCTCCTCGGAGAGCGGGCACACCAGCTACATCGTCACCAGCTACGCCTCTTCGGCGAAGCTCGTAACGGTGCGTGCCTCGGGCGCTGCCACGATCCTTCGCGTCAGCCCAAGCGGTGCGATCGTAACGACAAGCCAAATCGACCCAACCGCCGGCAAGCTAAGGGTTTCGCTCGCGCCGAACACCGTCGCGGCGATCACGCTGGGTTGAGCCGAGCGGAGCGGGCTTCGGTCAGCTCGTCGCGCGAAGCTCGCGCAGCGCTTGCTCTACGCGCACGAGCTCGTTCAACAGCGCCTCGCTGGCCTGCTCCATCGTCTCGTTCGCGTTGAGGTCTCCCGCAGCGTCGATGAACTGGCTGATGAACGGGATCGAAACGGCCTCGGTGAGTGGGAACATCTTCAGTACCGCGACGACCTGCTTGAGCTGCTGCACCGAGCGCGTGCCAGCTGAGACCGCACCGTAGGAGACGAAGCCGACTGGCTTGTAGGTCCACTCCTGGTGGAGGAAGTCAATTGCGTTCTTGATCGTCGCAGGCATGCCGTGGTTGTATTCCGGAACCACGAACACGAAGGCATCCGCAGCGTCGACCCGGGCGCTCCAGTCCTTCGTGTGCTGCTTGGTGTAGTGGCGCAGGCGCGGATGCTCCGGCTCGTCGAGGAAGGGGAGGTTGATCTCGGCGAGGTCGGCGACGTCGATATCGAAATGGCCGTGGTCGCGCGCCCTCGCGATGAACCACTGCGCGACCGGCAGGCCGACGCGGCCCGGCCGGGTAGAGGCGATGATGATCTGGAGAGTCGGCATGTCGCAGAGGCCTTTCCGGCGCGCCTTCCCGCGAGGCGTCGCTAACCGCGATGCGGATTATCTACGAGCGGCTCAGGCCGCTGCGTGGTGATCGGCTCGGTAGATGGCCTCAGTTGCCGGTGCGAGCTCGCGCCAGCGGTGAAAGGCCTCGACCACATGCGGATCGAACTGGCTGCCCGTGCCTGAGTCGATCTCGGCGATCGCTTCGGCCTCGGTCAATGCATCACGGTAGGGGCGGTTCGTCACGAGCGCATCGAAAACATCGGCGACCGCGACGATCCGTGCCGCGATCGGGATCTCCTCACCGGCGAGGCCGTCGGGATAGCCGGTCCCGTCCCAGCGCTCGTGGTGCGAGCGGGCGATCGTCGCCGCCATCGCGATCATCTCGCTGTGCGTCACCGTGCCGAACATCTCCGCGCCGACTGTGGTGTGCGTGCGCATCACGGTGATTTCCTCAGCCGTCAATGGTCCCGGCTTGCGCAGGATGCTGTCGGGGATGACGATCTTGCCGACGTCGTGGAGCGCCGCGGTCTCGCGAATCAATGCCGCGAACTGCGAGCTGACGCCGAGTGACTCGGCGATGCGGCGTGCCAGGGCGCCGACTCGCGTCGCATGCTCATAGTCGTGCGAGTCGCGACTCTCCGCGATGCGCGCCAGGCGTTCCAGGTTCTCGAAGCCTGAACGCTCGAGCTCGTAGCGCAGATGCTGCTGCAGCCAGCGCGCCTCGAGCAGGTTGCGCGTACGCATCAGCACTTCGATCGCGTCGATCGGCTTGACGATGAAGTCGCGCGCCCCCATCTGGAGGGCTCGGCGCCGCACCTTGATGTCGCTGTCAGCGGTGATTACGCAGACCGGGAGCATGTCGGGTCCGCGCACCTGCGGAGCGAGCGCAGTGAGGATCTCGAAGCCGTCGCGCGCCGGCATGTGCAGGTCGAGGAAGAGCAGATCCGGGGGGTGCTTCGCGATCTCATCCTCGACCGTGTTGGGGTCGGTGATGCAGACCACGTTCTCGTAGTCAGCCGAGGCGAGGATCGTTGCGAGCAGCGTCAGATTCACGCTCGTGTCGTCCACGGCGATGATCTGCATCTTTCCGAGCTCAGCCTGCATCGCGCCTCACCCATTGAAGATCGGCATTACGCCGCTGCGCTTGAGTACTCGCACGGCATGGTGTTTGGGGGACGGCCGCTCAGTCAACGCCTGTGTGTATTCGTTGCCGAGTCGCGCGATCCTCGCGCCTAGCCACGATCCGCCGTTTTGAGCCGAATCCTGCGCGGAGCGCGGTCGATCGTCTAATTTTCTCAAGGCAGCAGGGCCGAGCCCGATCAAGGGAACTCAAAAGGGGGAGACATGACCCGAAAGCTGTACTCGCCGTTGCTCGTGGCGCTAGCCAGCGCCGCCCTTCTCGCGGGCTGTGGTAGCTCGTCGAAGACCCCGCCAACCACGCCCAAGAAGACTGCGCCGGCGAAAACGACGCCGGCCTCGACGAAGCCCGCTTCGACGACACCGGCTAGTACGACACCAGCTGGAGGCCTCACCGCAGCTGAGCTGAAGAGCGCCGGCGCGGCGTGCCGGTCCGCTCTGACGCACATACCCGCGACGTTTGGTAGCGCAGCCAAGTCCGATCTGTCGAGTGTCTGCTCCGATCTGTCGAGTGGCAACCTGACCGCCGCCAAGTCCGACGCTGAGAAGTACTGCGTTGCAATTGTCGCGGCGGTCCCGGCTGCCGACAAGCCGCTCGCTCGAGATGAGTGCAACGCGATCGGCAAGAGCTTCTGAGTGATCAGCGCCGGCCCACCACCGGTGGACCCCCCGCGCTGGCGCAGCTGAGCGCTACCCGCAGCGCTCAGCCGAAGCGGCCGGTGACGTAATCCTCGGTCCGCTTGTCCGACGGCCGCGTGAAGAGCCGCGAGGTCTCGTCGTACTCGACGAGGATGCCTGTGCGCCGGCCTTCGCTCACATCAAGGCTGAAGAAGGCGGTGCGCTCGGCGACGCGCGCGGCCTGCTGCATGTTGTGCGTGACGATCACGATCGTGTACTCGCGCTTGAGCTCCTGCATCAGGTCTTCGACCGAGGCCGTCGAGATCGGGTCGAGCGCCGAGCAAGGCTCATCGAGCAGCAGCACGTCCGGCTCGATCGCGATCGAGCGCGCGATGCACAGTCGCTGCTGCTGCCCGCCCGACAGGCCGAGCGCGCTCGTCTTCAGGCGATCCTTGACCTCGTCCCAGATCGCGGCGCCGCGTAGCGCCTTCTCGACCCGCTCGTCGAGTCCGGCCTTCATGCCGAGGATCCGCGGCGCCCAGGCGATGTTGTCGTAGATCGACTTGGGGAACGGGTTCGGCCGCTGGAAGACCATGCCGATCCGCCGGCGCACCTCGACCGGGTCAACGCCCGAGGCGTAGAGGTCGTTGCCGTGGTAGGTGCAGTGGCCGGTGAGGCGGAAGCCGGAGACCGAGTCGTTCATCCGGTTCAGGCTGCGCACGATCGTGCTTTTGCCACAGCCGGAGGGCCCGATCATCGCAGTGATCTGATTCTTGTAGATCTCGAGGGTGACGCCCGCGACGGCGAGCGCCTGCCCGTAGTAGACGTTGACGTCCTGCAGGTCGAAAACGACCTGGCGCGTCGCCGCGCTGTCTTCTGCTGCCTCCTGGACCTCGATTGCCAGTGGGGCCGCCACCGGGCCGGCCGCGGCTTCGGCGTCAGCGGGGCTGTCGTCCATTGCAGGCTCAGGGCTCCTGGTCGGGGTGAGATCGCTCATCGTGACATCATCCTACGGCTCCGTGCATGCAGCGCGCGGGCAATGAAATTTGCCACCAGCACGAACGTGACGAGGACCAGCGCCGCTCCCCAGGCCTTCGCGAAGTTGGTGGCGCCGCCCTCGGTGCTGAAGTTGTAGATGTCCCAGGGGATGTTGTTGAGCGGCTGGCTGAAGACGCTCGCCGACGTCTGAATCGGGTTGGCCAGATTGGACAGCAGCAGCACCGGTGCGGTCTCGCCGGCCGCGCGCGCGACGGCCAGCACTGTGCCGGTGACGATGCCGCCAAGCGCGCTGGGGATCGTCAGCCCGACGGTTGTTCGCCAGCGGCTGATGCCGAGCGCATGCGATGCGTCGCGGAGCTCCTTCGGCACCAGCCCCAGCGACTCGCCGGTCGTTCGTGCGATCAGCGGCACCATGATGATCGCCAGCGCCAGCGAGGCGTACACGCCGGCCTGGCCGTGCCCGACGACGAGCAGGCCATAGAGAAAGAGGGCAATGACGATCGACGGCAGCCCGTAGAGCAGGTCGAGCGCAAGCCGCACCGGCCCGGCCCAGCGTGGCGAGGCGAACTCGGTCAAGAAGAGCGCGATCAGGACGCCCACCGGGAGCGCGATCGCGGTGCCGATCGCGACGATCAGCAGGCTGCCGATGATCGCGTTTCCGATTCCCCCGACGGGCGCATTGCTGGCGACGCTGAACGTCTCGAGCGGGTTTTTCGTGAGGAACGAGAAGCTGATCACACTCGCTCCGTGCTGGACGATCGAGTAGATGAAGACCACCAGGATCGCCACGGCGAGGAC
>DATAJI010000242.1:0-1894 GCA_036262195.1 Solirubrobacteraceae bacterium | reverse complement strand
GACTACACCAGCCGTTCCCTGACCACCCTGCTCACGTGGGAACCACGTCGCGCTCGACTGCTCTTCTCTCGGGCGGCTAGCTGTGCAGCGGTCGCGTTCTGCGCGTCATTTGGCTCCCTTCTATGTCAACGAGGGGTTGTTCCCGCCTGTCGATGGTGCGCCGGTCCTCGCCGTCGTCAAGCAGACTGCGCTTGACGACGGCTGCGGGCCGGCGCTGTTGCAGGGCGTCGGGAACGGGTCGAAGAACGGTCTGGTCGAGGGCTTTTCGCGCGGGTAACGTGGGTGTTGGCGGGTCCGGGAAGTGACTTCTCCGAAGCGTCGATATCGGGGTTTGAGTCGACCGCGCTGGAGTCAAGAGCCGCCCCCGAGTGTCCTCCCGGACCTGCCTTACTTGGGCGGATCGCGTCCGCGAGTAGCTGCCGGTAGACAACGTCGGACAGTCGTCGTTTGAGGCAGCGCATCGCTTCCATCGGCGCTTTCCCGTCCACCTTTTTCCGGTTGTAGTACGCGCGTCCCTTCGTGGGGTTGCGTAGTTGCGCGACGGCCATGATGTGCAGAGTGCGGTTGATCTGCCGGTTTCCGCCACGAGATAACCGGTGCCGCACGTGATCACCAGACGACGCGTCGATCGGGGCGGTGCCGGTCCACGAGGCGAAGTGCGCACGGGTCGGGAAGCGGGTGATGTCACCGACCTCAACCAGCAGCCGCGCCGCACCTGATGGTCCGATGCCGTGCAGCGTCATCAACGTCGTTCCGGTCGCTACCAGCAGCGCTTTGAGTTCTTTGTCGGCGGCTTTCGTGCGCTCATGGATCCGCTGCAGATCAGCGACCAGCTCTGCGCAAACGCGCTTGCGGGTCTTACCGGCGGTGTCGCGGGGGCGGACTTTGCTCAGCAATACCTTGGCTTGCGCCGCGGACAGCTGTTTCTTCGCTCCACCAGGAATGAGCTCGAGGAGTATCCGATGGAGCTGGGCGACCATCCGAGTGTGGTCTTGACCAAGCGAGCGGCGGCGATCCGCGAGCAGCCGCAACACGGCGAGCTCCTCATCGGCTACGACCGGTCGCAGCCCACTCATCCTGGTCCCCACCAACGCGACCGAGTGCGCGTCGGTGGCGTCGGTTTTGCGGCCCTGGCCGGTGGCGAACACCCGCGTCCGGGCTGACAGCTTCGGTGGCACATCCACCACCAGCTCACCATCGGCCAGCAGCCGGTCGGCGATGTGTTTACCGATCCCGTTACAGCCCTCGATCGCCCACGTCCGATCAGGGAACTGCTGACCGAACGCGAGCATCGCCTGGTAGCCGGCGACGTCGGTGGCATACCGGCCGCCACCAAGAATCGTCTCGTCGCCGTCCATCACTTCGATCGTCGCGGTCCTCTTATGCGGGTCCATCCCGATCACCACTGCACCCATCCCGACTCCTCAAATCTCGACACGGTGTTGATGTGTGTGAGCTGGGAGGGCACCGCTTCTTCGAGCAGAGCAAACCCTTCTTGAGCCTCTCCCGCTCGTTGAAACGACGTCCGGCTCGCGCAGGCCAAATGTGAGCCACACGACAAGCGTGGGCAGCCGCAATGAGAACGACGAGCCGGACGCCTAGACCAAACCCTGCCGGGCTCGGCCCTAGCCGAAAGCTATAAGAAGCCGCAATGACGATCGCTCGACGCCCAAGCTGAGAGTGCTTGAATGCCAGCGATGCGCTTCCGGAGATCAGCCGGAGGGAGGTAAGTCGTCACCGTCGGAGCAGACGAAGCGACGCCCACGGCGAGAAGCCGTTCTGAACGCGACGACACGACCTGCCGTGATTGATGATTGGCGGGAAGAGCGCAACACGTGGGAGGTTGGTCAGTCATGAAACGCATCGGGTTCTTGTCGTTCGGCCGTTGGACGCC
>DATAJI010000241.1:0-5599 GCA_036262195.1 Solirubrobacteraceae bacterium | reverse complement strand
GGGTAGCGACGATCAGAAGCTCAGACCGGTGCTCCTTCCACCAGCCCTGCCGCGCGTCTAAGCCCACGCGGCTCGCCAACGCCGCGGGGCGGGTGGAATCCCGGGCGTTCGTCGCCTGGTCCGAGCACTTGTTCTTCGCCTCGCACATTCGTCCGCGTCGCTTTACAGCCCCCGCTTGGCCGTGGTACACACTGAGCTGCACCTTGCCCCAAACACGGGCGGGTGAGCGGGTCCGGCTGTAACGCATCCAGTCGGCAGTGTCCGCGGGCCCAAACGTCCGCGGGCATCAGACGCTCGCGTCGGGAACCCATCCGGCGCTCGCCGAAGTCGGCGGCCCCCTTGCGGCACAACTCCTCGTCGCTCGTCGCCTCGCGCGGACTTTTCCCGCCGTGGCGTCGCGGATCAAGAACTCTGCCGATCGATAGGAGTGACAGCATGGCCACCGAGAGACTCACCCCAGATGCAACCAGTGTCGTTATGCGCCGTGGGATCGTCCGTCGCTCGCGGCAGGCCGTTCCGCTCGCTATCGCGATGCTCGCGATCTTCGCCGCAAGCGCAGCGGCACACACGGTCACCGCGACCGCGACCTGCGGGTCAGTGACGTTTAATTGGGCAGTCTTCAGCGCGTCCGGAAGCGGAAACGGAGGACTGAACACGCCCACCTGGGAGATCGTGTTCAAGCCCGCCGTCGGCGCCCCTCTCGTGATCCAAGGCGAGGCGTCATTCCCCGGAAGCACGTCCTCGCTGACGGTCCCGATCCCAAACGGTGATGGCGTCGCGACGGCATCGTCGTCGTGGACCCCGGCCGAGACGCGCGACGGCAACTCCAACTCGGGGTCGACGAGCCTCACGATCGCGAACTGCCCGGCTTCCGCGCCAGCGACAACGGCAGCACCCGCTCCCGTGACAGTGGTGACGGAGGTGATCGGAGCGGCGCATCCCGTTGCGACCGCCGCCGCCCCCGGGATATTGGCCCTGTCGACGAACGGATCGGCGGCGCCGACTTCCGCCGGCGCGATTCGTGACACGGCCGTGCTGAGTGGCGGGTCATCGCCCACTGGCGCGATCACGTTCTCGCTCTACTCGGCGAGCGACACGACCTGCTCGAGTCTGCTGCGCAAGGTCAGTGTCGTCGTCCGCGGCGACGGCAGCTACGTCTCACCAGCGGTCGCGCCGGAGAGCGGCGGCACCTACCAATGGGTTGCGAGCTATAGCGGCGACAAGAACAACCAAAGCCTGTCGGGCGCGTGCAACGACCCGACCGAGCGTTCGACGATCGCGTACACGGCATGCGTCAGGTCGCCGGTCGTCCTGCGCGGTGTCCCGCAGATCGTGACGAATTCGCTGTTCGCGTACGTCGCAGCGCCCGGCGTCAAAAGCGTGACGTTCTACCTCGACGGTCACAAGCTCGAGACGTTGACCCGACCGTCGGATCGGCGCTTCTCGATCGCCGTCAACGCGCGGACGCTCAGCTACGGGGCCCATCGGCTGAAGGTGAAGGTAACGATGGACCGCTCGAGCTGCGCAAACGAGACGGCGGGAACGTTCATCCACGTCAAGCCCGCCTCGCTCCAGCCGACGTTCGCCGGCTAACGCTGCCGATGCCACCAGCGGCCTACGGGCCAACCGCCGTTAAGGCAACGGACACGGTAGTGTGCGCGAGCGCGTCCCCGGCCCGACTCGCGACTAGCCGGGCCGACCTGGCGAAGCGCGTCGTCGCGTCGTCCTGTAGCGCGGCGCACGACGTTCTCCGTGGCGTGGTGCTACTAGGGCTGAGGGCCTGTCAGACAGCAATGCGCGCGCAAACTCGAGCATCCGCAGTGCGCAGGACCGCCGGCCGCGCCGCGCTGGCCGCGCTGGTCCTCGCGCTCGCGCCGCTGCCCGCGTTTGCAGCCCACACCGCGCAGCTGCACGGCATCGTGCCGCCCCGGAACCCGTCCGCCAACATCGCGCCGAGTCCGAACTACAACGACTGCACCGCGTCCGGCGTCTGCACCGAGGGGCCGCCCTGCTACACCTCGACCCTCGCGTCGGCCTTCACCTCGGCGGACTGCGAGCACGAGGAGCTCGATGCGATCGACAACGCGCGCGCCAAGGAAGGCGTCGGCCCGATGTACCTACCGCCCGATTTCAACTCGCTCAGCGGCCCGGAGCAGCTGCTGGTCGTCATCGATCTCGAGCGGGTGGCCCGCGGCCTAGCGCCCTTCGTGGGGATCGTCGCGTCGCTCGACAAGGTCGCCCAAGACGGCGCACAGGTGAGGGGGCAGCCGGCCGGAGCGTTCGGAGATCCAGCCTTCCCCGCTCGCTTCAGCGTCGGTCCCGGGAGCGTGCTCGCTTACGATTGCCGCTCGACGCGCGTGCAACACGTCAGCTGCGCCGGATCGGGCAACCCCGGCGCTTCGATCGCGGCCGGGAGCAACATCAGCGCGCTCGACGCCGATTACAGCTGGATGTACAACGACGGCTACGGCGGCCCGAACTTCGACTGCAAAACACCCAAGACAGCGGGCTGCTGGGGTCACCGCGACAACATCCTCGGACGTTATCCGACGCGGACGCGGTTCGTCTCCGGACCGTGGGGATCAAAGGTCTCGACCGTTTCGGCGCGTCGCGCGGTACCCGTGATGGGCGCCGGATCGCTGCAGCCGAACGGCGCCGGCGGTCCGCAAGGAAACTGGACCGCGATCTTCACCTCCGTCACCGGCAAGACGCCGGCACTCGTTTACAGCTGGAAGCAGGCACATGGTTGAGCGCACTGAACCGAGCTGGGGCTTTCTGACTAATCACGCTCGGGTGCTGGTCTGCATCGCCGAGGATTCGGGCTTGCGCCTGCGCGACATCGCGGAACGCGTCCACGTCACCGAGCGCACCGTGCACCGCATCCTTACCGAGCTCGACGCCGCGGGTTGCATCACGCGCCAGCGAACGGGACGCCGGAACCACTACACGATCCACGCCCACTTCCCGATCCCCGACGCGGTCGCGGGCGAGCAGAACGTCCTGGCGCTGCTCGCGATCCGGACTGGCGAGCGCGCAAGTGGGCCACAAGCGCCGGAGCGGCTCGAGCTCTCACGTACAACATCGACGACGTATTGGCCAAGCACTCGGACCGAACCACGCGCAGCGAAGCCAGCGATACCTCGAGACACCAACGCCCCGGGGCGGCCGCGGAGCCCGAGCGCTTATCCCCAAAGGGATTACTCCGTGGCAGCGACCACCGAGACATCTCGACGGACGCTCTCAAGACCCCACCCAGCTCCAAGCAGACTCGGACTCGGCGTGAGCCATGCCGCGTTCACGGAGACCAGCTAGGTAGGACCTCTCCCCACGCGGCAAAAGGAGCCTGGCGCACCCCCCTCAGTGCTCGACGTGCCGGAGCTTTTCCGACGTATTACGCCCGATCGATTCTTGGAGTCATTGAGCGAGGCCATTGGTGGCCTCTTCACACGATCGACCGCGGCTGATCCGCCTGGCGAGTCTCACCAGGCCGGCGCTTCGGCCTTCGTATATCCGCCGAAGTGGCTAGCGCCAAGGGGTCTTCCCCGTGCAACGTTTGTCTCTCGCTACGAGAGCCAGCATGAGCGCGACGCCCACCATCCCCGTCAGCGACGAAGACGTCGCCATGATCCGCGAGCGCGTGATCGGGTTCCTGTTCGACATTCCGTTCGACCAAGCACTCGGAACCGACCCCGAGCTTTTTGAGGCTACGCGCGCGCTACTCAACAACTGGGCGTCCGTGCAGGCGAGGCTCAGCGACGGTCTACTTCTAATCGAGCCGTTCGTACTCGATGCGGTGCGCGGCGTCGTCGCGAGCGCCATCGTCGAGAAGCGCATGAAGTCAACCAGCGACTACAACGCGGAGTGCGCCGGGGACGAGCTCGAGCTATGGGCGCCGCTACTCGAGCGGATAGAGATGGCCCGCGGCAGTGTGACGGCGTGATCTCCGGCATCCTCTAGGGCACATCGTCCGTGTCATGTCCGTCGTGTGGAGAGCGTCGGCTCATCAGCGCGGAATGATCCATATGCTCGCCATCGACTAATTCGCGCTCCGGACATGTCTCGGCCCAGACTGCTGCTGGACGTAGTCACGCCACGCCGGAGTCGCCGCTACGGCTCGGAGCACCGCTGCCAGTGCGCCGAGCTCTGGCTTCCGCGGGGAGCCGGTCCGTACCCCGTCGTCGTGACGATCCACGGCGGGTCGTGGACGGCCGGATACGGCAAAGTCGTAATGCGAGGGATCGCTGGTGATCTCGCGCGCCGCGGCTTTGCGGTGTGGAACATCGAGTACCGCAGCATCGGACGCGGTCAGGGCGGCGGTTGGCCGGCGACGCTGAGCGACGTGGCGACGGCCGTCGACCACCTGCGCGTGCTCAATGCGCCGCTCGACCTCGAACACGTGACACTGCTCGGGCACTCGGCGGGAGGTCAGCTCGCGCTCTGGGCAGCGAGCCGTGCGGCACTGCCCGAAGGCGCCCCAGGGGCGCATCCTGCGATCGCTCCCGTTGCGGCGATCTCGCAGGCCGGCGTCAACGACCTTGCGGAGACCTATCGCGAGTATCCGGCTGGCGCCGTCGGCTGGCTGCTCGGTGGCTCCCCGGAGCGCCACCCGGACCGCTACGCGGTAGCCGATCCGATCGTCCACGTCCCGCTACCGCTGCCGGTGCTGCTCGTCCACGGGAGTGACGACGCCACGGTCTCGGTGCGGCGCAGCAGGAACTATGCCGCGGCAGCCTGGGCATTAGGAGGAGAGGTCGAGCTGGTCGAGCTCGCCGGAGACGACGGGGCGCACCGGCGTCACATCGACCCCGACGGCGCGGCTTGGGCCAGAGTCGTTCGCTGGCTCGAAGCGTCGAGCGAGCGCCTTCGCGGCACGGCGAGCTCCGCCGGCGACGCCACCTAGGATGACGCGCGCTGGAGGTGCTGCGCGACGAGCAGCTCCGGTCCCTCGACCGCGTCGCGGCTGGTCTTGTTGAGCGACGGGTTTGCCGGCGCTGCCACGAGCAGATCGCTCGACAGCGGCTGGCAGAGAGCCTTTGCGCCAGCGATGTCGAGCTCGGGCGAGAGCCAGGCGAGCTCGCTGTCGCGGTCGCGGAGGATCACCGGCATGCGGTCGTGGAGTCGAGCAACGACGCTGTTCGACTCTGTCGTGAGAATCGTGACGCTCGCCACCAGCTCGCCCTCCTCGCCCGGCGTGGCAGCCGGCAGGTATCCCGGCGTCCACAGACCGGCGATGGCAAACAGCGAGCCGTCGGTGCGCGAAAACCGGAAGGGGATTCGCGGCTGCTTTCGGTCCTCCGGGCGCAGCCATTCGTAGAAGCCATCCGCCGGTAGCAGCGCCCGGCGTGTCGCGGTTGCGAGCAGCCCGCGATATGCGGGCTTGCGGTCTGCGGTCTCAGAGCGCGCGTTGATCATCTTGTGGGCTATCTTCGCTTCCTTCGCCCACGGTGGAATCAGGCCCCATCGCAGTGCCCTCGCAACGGGCTCGCCGTCCTTGGCGAGCACGATCGCGACAACCGTCTCGGTCGGGGCGATGTTGTAGCGACGACTCCCCTCGCTGAACGGCACCGCGACGCCGAAGCGCTGCTCGAGCGCTGCCGGA
>DATAJI010000240.1:0-4833 GCA_036262195.1 Solirubrobacteraceae bacterium | reverse complement strand
GTTCCTGGCGCCGGCGCTCCTGCTGGCTCTGCCACTCCTGCTCGGGCGCTACGTCGGCGAGGAAAGACTCGTCGCGCTCCTGCGTCGCACCGAAGGCACTACACGTGCCCCGCGCAGGGTCGGGTCTGCTCGGCCGCTGGCTAGAACATTCAGTCCGCGCGAGTTGCTCGCGCGCTCGCTGGCGGTCCGGCCGCCGCCGCTGCTGCTCTCGAGCTAGTCCGCGCTTCCGCTCGCCGAAGTCGGACGGGAGCGCATGCCCCGTCCCCTTCGTGAGAGCAGGAGAGATGCCCAAACGATCAGGCCGTTACGCGGTCGTGGTGGCGCTGGCGTTGATCGCCATCGCGCTGGTTCCCGCAAGCGCATTTGCGCACGCGCAGCTCCTCGGCACCCAGCCGGTGTCGGGAACGACGCTGCAGGCCGCGCCGCACGAGGTGATCTTCGAGTTCAACCAGTCGGTCGGCGGCACCCTCGGCGCGGTTCGCGTCTACGACGCCGGCGGAAAGGAGGTCGACCGCGGCGACGTTTCGCACCCCGACGGCAACGAGCACTGGATGGGCGTCGGCCTTCCAGCGCATCTGCTGGACGGCACCTACACGGCGACCTACCGGGTGATCTCGGCCGACACACACATCGTCTACGGCGGGCTCGTCTTCAACATCGGTCACGCGAGCACGACCTCGCAGCCGGTCGCTGGGTTGATCGACCGCAACAAGGCCGGACCCGTGACCAACGTCGCTTTCGGCGTTGTGCGCGCGCTCGACTACGTGTCCTTCTCGTTGTTGATTGGCACGCTGGCCTTCATCTTGGTCGCCGTCTTCCCGGTGGCGCGCCGTGACGAGCGGCTGCGCGGGGCCTTCAGCGGCCGCTTTGCCTCGCGCGTTCGGTTGCTGCTGACGATCGCGGTGGTCCTCGGCTTCGCCGTCAGCGTGCTCGGCGTTCTCCTCCAGGGTGCCGAGGCCGCGGGGCTGTCGCTCTGGTCCTCGCTGAAGTCGAACGTCATCTCAAACACCCTCGACAGCCGCTTCGGCTGGGTCTGGGGCGTGCGGGCGATTGTCTGGTTGGTGATCGCCGGCGCGCTGCTGGCTCACCGACATCGGGCCAGCCACCCCGCCGTCGCGCTGGGCGCGGCCTACCTCGTCACGACGCCAGCGCTCGCCGGTCACGCGAGCATCCAGTCACCGGTCGCGGTGTTCTTCGCGGTCGACGTGGCGCACGTCGCGGCGGCAAGTCTCTGGGTCGGCGGCATAGCAACGATCGTGTTCGCGCTACCGGCGGCGACGCGCGCGCTCGAGCCGCCCCGGCGCACCGCGCTGCTGCTCGCAACGCTCGCGCGGTTCAGCCCACTGGCGCTCGGCTCGGTGATCGTGATCGCTGCTACCGGGATCGTCCAGGCCTACATCGATGTGCGCAGCCTCGGCGCGCTTACAACCTCGACATACGGCGCCCTCGTCCTGATCAAGACGCTGCTGTTGGGGATTCTGATCGGGCTCGGCGCGGTCAACCGCGAGCGGATCATCCCGACGCTCAAGCGCCTGGCCGGTAGTGGCGCCACGCCGGGTGAGACCGGCGTCCTGCTGGCGCGCACGACTCGCGCCGAGCTGGCGGCGATGGCGAGCGTCTTCGCGGTCACCGCGGCGCTCGTCGCGTACGCGCCGCCGATCGATGCAGCGAGCGGCCCGTTCTCACTCAACACGCCGTTCGGGCCGGCGGAGATCGAGTTCTACCTCTCGCCGGCTCGAATCGGGCCGAACGCGGTTCACCTGTACATGATCAACGCCAAGACCGGCACGCAGTTCACCGCGACCAAGCAGCTCACGATCACCGCCGCACTGCCGTCCGAGGGCATCGGCCCGCTGCCGCTGAAGGCATACCAGTCGGGTCCGGGCCACTACACGATCCCCGCGGCGATCCTCTCGCCCGCAGGCACCTGGACGATCGAGATCGTCGATCGCGTGTCGCTATTCAACGAGTACATCAAGCAGATCAAGGTGCCGATCCGATGAGCGCCGGCAGCCAAACCCAAAGGAGCCAGACGATGAAGCGCATCGCAGTGATCGCAGCCGCCGTTGGGGCACTCGTGCTCCCGGCGGTCGCCTCAGCCCACATCAGCCTGCACCCGAACACGATCCCTGCCGGCGCCTTCGTGACGCTCAACGTGCGCGTCCCCGGCGAGGAGCCAGGCGCGTACGCCTACAAGGTGGTGATGCAGATGCCACCCGGATTCAGCGATGTCGACACCGAGAACGTCCCCGGTTGGACCGTGCACGAGACGATCACTAACCTCAAAAAGCCGCTCCAGACGCCGGACGGCCCGGTCAACCAGGAGGTCGCAGCGATCACCTGGACCGGCAATCGCTCCGCGCTCGGGCGGATCGACAACGGCTTCTTCGTGCAGTTCCCGCTGTCGATCGCGATGCCGACCGGGATCGGCGGACGCTCGCTGGCATTCAAGACGATCGAGTACTACAGCGGCGGCCAGAACGCCTACTGGATCGGTCCGCCGAGCGCCAACTACCCGGCGCCGACGGTCAACATCACCAAGGCAGGCGGGGTGATCGAGGATGTTGCCGGAGCTGAGGCGGGACCACTCCCCGGGCAGACCGCAACCGAGGCGGCGGCGGTCACTCACTCGGCGAGCGGCGCTACGAGCACGCTGAGCGTGATCGCGATCGTGCTGGCGGCGCTCGCGCTCGTCGTCGCCCTCGCCGGAGTTATACGCAGGCGACGGGCCTGAACGCCGCGAGTGCGTCAGCCGGCAGCGTCGCCTGCCTCGAACGCCCGCAGGCAATGCTCGGAGCAGAAATAAAGCGTTCGCCCGGCGGAGCGGGCGCTGAGTGCCTTGGCGCGGTCCACCTTCATCCCGCAAACGGGGTCGGTGGCGCCGCGCCGGGCAGTCAGCCAGAACAGCGCAACGAAGATCAGGACCGCGACGACGTTCAGCACCAGCTTGTAATCGACGCGGACCGATCCGAAGACGCTGCTTGGCGTCGGGCGCCGGCCGCTGGGGATGAGTCCGAGGCCGCCGAACAGCAGATCTATCGCGAGCGCCGCGAGGACCATTGTCACGAACATCAAAGCCGCCACCCGCACGGCGTAGCCGGCGCCGTAGTACTTGCGGTAGATCGCGAGGATCGGCAGCACGATGAGGTCGGCGAAGATGAAGGCGATCACGCCGGCGAAGCTGATTCCGTGGCTCCAGAGCACCGCCGCGAGCGGGACGTTGCCGACCGAGCAGACGAACGAGAGGACTGCGATCAGCGGCCCGATGAACGCGCCCCATACGGTTTGCAGCGCGTGCGGTGAGCCGGCCAGGAAGAGCCCCGTGAAGACGTTGCCGGGAAGCTCGGCGACGAAGCCGGCGATCAGGAGGCCGAGCGCCACCTCCTTCCAGACCATCTGCCAGTCGGCGCGAAAGTTGTGGGCGACGTCAGACCAGGCCGCTGGATCGGTCAGCCGTGCCGCCCAGCTCATCTGCCCACCAGCGCTGTGATGCTGATGGCCGCGCTCGGCGCTCCGGGCGTGCTCGCGTGCCTGCACCTCCAGTCGGCGCGAGATGAAGAGGCGCAGGAGCAGCGCCATCAGGCCGATCATCACCAGTCCGCCGAGGTACTCGGCGAGCGCGAACTGCCAGCCGATCAGCACCCAGAGGACGAGGCCGAGCTCCCACACGAGGTTCGTGGAGGCGAATTGGAAAGCCAGCGCGCTGCTCGCCGAAGCGCCTTTCTCGAAGAGGCTCTTGGCGAGGGCGACGGCCGCGTAGGAGCACGAGGAAGACGCCGCGCCGAGACCGGTGGCGGCGGCAAGCGGACGCCAGCCCGAGCCGCCGAGCGTTCCCTCGATGCGCCCGCGCGGCACCCATGCCTGCACGATCGCGGAGACGAGGAAGCCGAGAACGAGCGCCCACCAGACCTCCCAACCCATCAGGAGAGCGCCGCGCAGTCCGTGCCAGATTACGTGCGCCACAGAACAAAGCATACCCCCAGGGGGTACCTGCTAGGCTGCGCGCATGAGCTCCGAGGTCAGCGCGGCCCGCGGGTACTCCGCCAACAGGGACGAGCTGCTGGCGCGACTGCGCCGGATCGAGGGCCAGGTCGCGGGCATCGGGCGGATGGTCGGCGAGGACCGCTACTGCATCGACGTCCTGACACAGATCAGGGCGGTGCGGGCGGCCCTCGACAAGGTCGCTCTCGGCCTGCTCGACGACCATGCGCGCCACTGCGTGATCGGCGCTCCCGCCGACGAGCAGGGGGCGAAGACCGAGGAACTGATGGCTGCCGTCGGGCGCTTCCTGCACTGAGCGCCGATCGGCGAGGGCCCGAGCCGCGGTCACGCCTGACGGTATCGTTGCGCGCCCATGGCTGAGCCCGCACTGAGTACGACCGTCACCGAGCTTCCCGACTCGCGCGCACGCGTCGAGGTCGCGGTCGGCGCCGGCGAGGTCGCGAGCGCGATCGACGCTTCGGCGCGCGCGCTCGGGCGCAACCTGAGGCTGCCAGGCTTCCGCAAGGGCAAGATCCCGACGGCCGTCCTGATCCAGCGCCTGGGTCGCGACGCGGTGCTCGACGAAGCGCTCCGCGAACGCCTCAGCCGCTGGTACGCGCAGGCCGTCGACGCGGCTGGCATCGCGGCGATCGGCGATCCGGACATCTCGCTCGGTGACCTCCCTCCGGAGGGGGAGCCGCTGCGCTTCTCGTTCGAGATCGGCGTGCGGCCAGTGGCCAAGCTCGGCGAGTGGCGCGGACTCGAGGTTGCCCGGCGCGAGCCGGCGGTCGCCGAGCCGGACGTCGAGCGCCAGCTCGAGGAGGCGCGTGAGCGCCTCGCGCGACTCGAGCC
>DATAJI010000239.1:0-5406 GCA_036262195.1 Solirubrobacteraceae bacterium | reverse complement strand
CCTACATCGATTTCACTCAGTACCCCAATGGGATTCAGGATGCGAGTCAGGGCAGCGAGATCTCCGGCAGCTTCACGATCGCGAGCGCGCAGAAGCTCGCGAACCTGCTCGCGAGCGGCGCGCTACCGATCAACCTCGCAGTCATATCGAGCCAGCAGGTCGGTGCGACGCTCGGTCACCAGGCGCTCAACCAGGGGCTCCTGGCGGGCGCGGCCGGGCTGCTTATCGTCGCGCTGTTCCTGCTCCTGTTCTACCGCGTGCTCGGCTTGATCGCGGTCTCCGCGCTCGCGATCTACGCGATCTACTACTACGCGCTGATCAAGCTGGTCCCGATCACGCTGACGCTGCCTGGCATCGCCGGCCTGATCCTGACGATCGGGGTAGCGGCGGACGCAAACGTCGTGATCTTCGAACGCGTCAAGGAGGAGTCGCGCGCGGGCCGCTCGCCGGCCAATGCGATCGCCGCCGGCTACAAGCGTGGCTTCGCGGCGATCGTCGACGCCAACGCGGTGACCTTCATGGCCGCGTTCATCCTCTTCATGCTCTCGCAGTCCGACGTCAAGGGCTTCGCCTTCACGCTCGGCATCGGCGTGATCGTGTCGCTGCTGACCGCCGTGGCGGCGACGCGCGCGATCCTCTCCACGATGGGCTCGACGCGGTTCGTCGCTCGTCCGTCGGCGATCGGGGTCCGCAAGAGCAGCCATGCCTGGCGCTTTGACTTCATGGGGAAGTCGCGCTGGTTCTTCACTCTGTCGGGCACGATTCTCGCCGTTGGCGCGATCGCAATCGGCGCCAAGGGGATCGATCTCGGCATCGACTTCGTCTCGGGAACGCAGATCCAGACGACGTTCGTGCACAAGGCGAGCGTCGCCGACGTCGACAAGGTGCTCGCCTCGATCCCGGGCAAGAAGCTCCATACGGCGCTGCAAAACCCGGTCGTCCAGCAGGTCAGTGCGAAGACCTACGGCAGCGGCTCGAAAACGGTGCCTCTGTCGAACAGCTTCCAGATCTCGGTCAAGACGCTGACGCCGGGGCAGATCGGCTCGCAGTATTCGCCGGGCACCGTCTGGCACGCGCTGGCCCAAAATTTCGGCATCAAGGACGGCAACTTCAGCTCGACGTCAGTCGGCCCGAGCTTCGGCAAGACGGTCGCGAACTCGGCGATCGTCGCGATCATCGCGTCGCTCTTGGCGATCGCCGCCTACATCGCGCTGCGCTTCGAGTGGAAGTACGCGGTACCGGTGCTGATCGCGCTGGCCCACGACCTGTTGATCACTGCCGGCGTGTACGCGCTGACCGGAAGGCAGGTGACCGACTCGACAGTGGCGGCGCTCTTAACCATCCTTGGCTACTCGATCTACGACACGATCATCGTCTTTGACCGGGTGCGAGAGAACGTCAAGCGAATGCAGAACGCCGCGTTCTCGCAGGTCGTCAACCGCTCCATGTCAGAGGTGCTGACGAGATCGCTGGCGACGAGCTTCTGCACGCTGCTGCCGGTCCTCGCGCTGCTGCTGTTCGGTGGCAGCACGCTCAAGGACTTCGCCTTCGCGCTGCTCGTCGGCGTCGCCTCCGGCGCGTACTCCTCGATCTTCATCGCCTCGCCCGTCCTGACCCACTGGAAGGAGCGCGAGCCGGTCTACCGCCGTCGCCGCGCGCGGATCGCGGCAGCCCACGGCGGCGTCGTGCCGGCCTACGCGACATCGGGCGAGGAAGCGCGCGAGACGGACATCGAGCGCTCGCGCCGGCGCAGCGGGCGCCTGACGGCTCCGGAGGTTCCGGGGGCGAGCGTCTCGCGCTCCGAATGGAGCTCGCTCGTCCGCGACCTCCACACGGACCGTCCCGCGAAGCCGCTTGTGCCCGAGCCAGAGCCGGAGCTCGATCCGGCCGCCGACGCGCGCCCCGAAGACGTCGTGATGCCCAAGGAACAGCGCCCGCTCGGGGCGCGGAAGTCGCGCGCCCGTAACCGTCGCCACGGGAGGAATCGTTAGTGGCCCTCCCGAGAACAGCGCACGCGGCACGGCGGCGTCTGAACGCCGTCTGGCGGCGTCCTCCCTCGCAGCAAGGCAACCAGCCTTGCTTGCTCAGTGCGTCCTGGCCAGCCGACGCCAGCCACTCGCCGTCCCACTCACCCCGTCCCCGGGAGATCCACTGATGGGCATGCTCGCCTGGGTGATGATGGGCCTCGCGATCTGGCACTACGCGATCTGGGTGCCCGACCACTTCTGGGGCGGCATCGTCGGCGCGCTGCTGGCGTCGATCGCCGGCGCTGTGGTCGCCGGCCTCGTGCTCTTCGCAATCCAGCACCACGGCCTCGCAATCCCCGGCCTGCACAACACGCACGTCTCAACCGTCCTCTACGCGGTCCCCGGCGCCCTGATCGGCATGGCCATCGCCTACGTCATCGGAGCCCAAACCGAGCCCCGCCGCACGGGATAGCCGTAAGACCCGAGGACGTTGTTCAGCTCGTGTACCTGGCGGGTCCGCGAGGTACCGCCCGACCGCGCGGCGACTTCTTTCGCACGCAGTGCACCCACCGCGCTTGATCGTCTCACGAGAGAAAGCGCCCTCAATCGGGGTGGAATCAACCAACAACAGATCATCTTCATACCCGGGCCGATCTGAGCGACCGCCCTATCATCAAAGTGTGTTAGGGCCGCCATCACTCGCGCTGGCGCTGCACGTTGTTCAGTGCCGCTGCGCTGCGAGCCGACCCGACTGGGCATGACAGGCTTCGTCACCACCGCGCTCTTGGTCAGCGGATCTGTGGTGGCAGGCTTCTCGCTTTATCTCTTAGTACTGGCCGGTTCCGCCTTCTTCTACTCACCGTCGCGCGCCACCGTCGAGGCGCGGGCACGGCTAGTGGTCTTGATACCGGCACATGACGAGGCTCTCACGATCGCCGGATCGGTCGGCTCGCTCTGCGCTCAGAGCTATCCGCGAGCGCTCTACGAGATCGTGGTCGTCGCTGACAACTGCAGCGATGAAACCGCCGAGATCGCAAAGACTGCAGGCGCCGACGCTGTTCTGCAGCGCCGTACCGGCGGCGCGGTCGGCAAGGGCAGAGCGCTCCGCTGGGCGATCGACTCGGTCCTCGCAGGGGACGAGCCGCCGGATGCGCTGGTGATCGTCGACGCCGACGCGGCCGTCGAGCGCGACGCGCTCGCACGACTTGCCGAGGCCTTCGAGGGTGGTGCGCACGCCGCCCAGGGCGACAACGTCCTCGTTCCCGACGCCTCCGCCAGCGCGGCGCTGCGGGCAACAGCGTTCCTGCTGATCAACCGCGTGCGCCCGGCCGGCCGCGCTGCGCTCGGATTGTCAGCGTTCCTTGTCGGCAACGGGATGCTGCTCTCGAGCCAGTTGCTGCGCTCCGTCCCGTGGGAGGCGTTCACGAGCACCGAGGACCTCGAGTACAGTCTTGATCTCCAAACGGCCGGACACAAAATCGCCTATGTCGGCGGTGCACGGGTGCGCACGCCGACCGCTCCAAACAGCGGAGCGGCGGCGCAGCAACAGCTCCGCTGGGAAGGCGGCAGGAACTACCTGATGCGGACCCGCGGCCCGCGGCTTCTCTGGCACGGTCTTACGACGCTGCGCCCGGGCCTGATCTGGGCTGCGTTTGACCTGCTGACGCCGCCACTCGGCGCCCTGGCTGGCATCGCGTTGACTGGCCTCGCGCTGAGCTTCGCTGCTGTGGCCGCCGGGATTTGCGCCACATGGACGCTCGCCCCGTGGCTTCTCGCCACGATCGCGATCCCGTGTTACGTGCTCGTCGGCTTACGCGCCGCCGGAGCGCCGGGATCTGCCTACCGTGCGCTTATACGCGCGCCTGGTCTCGTACTCTCCAAGGCGTCGAACGCGGGAAATGTGCTGCGATTCCGGGCCGACTCATGGGTGCGCACCGAGCGCGCCGCCGATGAGGCTGGTGAGGAACTCTGAAGATCCTGGTTGTCTCGACCCAGTTCCCGTATCCGCCGCGGTCGGGTTCCGAGGCGCGTGTCTACCAGCTCATGCGCCAGCTCGCCCGCAGGCACGAGGTCACGCTGCTCAGCTACGCGATGCCTGATGAGCGCGAAGACGCTGCCGCACTCGCCGCAGAGCTGACGGTGCGGGTTGTCGAGCGCAGCGCCGCGCCGAGGAAAGCCAAGCGCGCGGTGCAGCTGCTGTCGATCGCGTCGCGGCTGCCCTACGCCTGCCGCGAGGTCCGCTCGCAGCAGATGCAACGCGCGATCGACGAGCTCTGTGCCCAAGTCCAGTTCGACGTGATCCAGCTCGAGTCACTGCCGACGTCTCAGTTCAGCCTGCCGATCGCTCCCAAGCTGCTGCTCGATGAGCACAACATCGAATACGAGCTGCTCCGGCGCCAGAGCGAGCAGGAGCGCTCAATCATCCGCCGGGTCTACAACCGAGTTGAGCACGCCCGCGTTCGACGCTTCGAACAGAGCACCTGGGAGCGCGTCGACGGTTGCCTCCTCACCTCCGAGCGCGAGCTCGAGATCGTCCGCAGGCACGCCCCTGGACTCGCCGCGGCGGTGGTGCCTAACGGCGTCGACCTCCAGCGCTTCCAAGCCACGGACCGCCCCGTCGAGCCATTCTCGGCGGTCTTCAACGGCGTTCTCGACTACCGGCCCAACGTCGACGCGGCGCTCTATCTCGTGGACCAGATCTGGCCGCTCGTTTTGGAGGTCTGCCCACAGGCGCGGCTCAGCTTAGTGGGGCGCGCGCCGCCATCAGAGGTGCGGCGGCTGGGCCGCCGCGGAGTGACCGTGACCGGTGAGGTCGCCGACATTCGTCCCTATCTCGAGCGAGCGACTGTCGTCGTCGTGCCAATGCGGATGGGAGGCGGTACGCGCCTGAAGGTCGTTGAGAGCCTCGCGCTCAGCAAGGCGACCGTCTCGAGCTCGCTCGGCTGCGAGGGAATCGCTGTTACGCCCGGCAGAGATCTGCTGACCGCCGATGATCCGCGCAGCTTCGCTGAGGGCATCCTCGAGCTGTTCGAGAATGAGCCACAAAGGCGCGAGCTCGGCCGCAATGGACGGGCGCTAGTCGAGCGCGAGTACTCTTGGGATTTGGCCGGCGAGCAGATGGAGAGCTTTCTCGAAGCGCTCGTTGCCCAATCGAGCGAACGGGTTCCCTGAGCGATGGGCGTGATCCCGGAGACCACGGTGGCGCCGGCCGTGCATGTGGCCGTAGCTGATGAGCAGCAGAGCGGCACCGCTGGCGTCGACGGTCGAACACGGCTGGGCCGCAATCTCGCGTGGCTCGGCGTCGCGCAGCTGTTCACCTGGTCGATGACGCTCGCGTGGACGCTCGTTGTGCCGCGGATCATTGGCCCCACCGGGTTCGGTCTGATCGTGGCGGCGATGGCGGTTGCAGGCGTTCTGCAGATCCTGATCGGCATGGGTA
>DATAJI010000238.1:0-4052 GCA_036262195.1 Solirubrobacteraceae bacterium | reverse complement strand
TGCTTGCTGGTGCGAACCGCGAGCGGGCTGTTCTGGTTGATCGCGGTCGCCAGTTCGAACGCTGCGGGCACTGCGCCGCCGGGGTCCGTCAGGCGATTGATCAGCCCGAGCTCGTAGAGACGCGCCGCCGCGACCGGGTCGCCGGTCAGCGCCATCTCCACGGCAACGTTGTGAGCGATGCGGTGCGGCAACCGGAGCAGCGCGCCACCTGCCGCGATCAGGCCCCGCTTCACCTCCGGAATCGCCAGCCGCGCATCACGGGCGGCGACGATCAAATCGCACGCCAGAGCGATCTCCAAGCCACCGGCGACGGCGAAGCCTTCAACCGCCGCGATCAGCGGCTTACGCGACGACCGCTCGGCGATCCCGGCGAAGCCCCGCCCGTCGATGAACGGATGCTCGCCGGCCGCGAAAGCCTTCAGGTCCATTCCGGCGCAGAAGCCCGGTGGGGCTCCCGTAATGACGCCGACGCCCAGCTCCGGGTCGGCGTCGAGCTCGTCGAGTGCGGCTGCGAGCTGCGTCGCCATGGACGCGTTCACGGCGTTGCGCGCCGCCGGACGATTCAACGTGATCAGCAGCGCCTGATCCCGGCGCTCGCGTAGAACGACCTGCTCGCTCACGGGCGTCTGAGGCTATCAGTCGCTGTAGCACCCGCCGCGAGCTGCCAGAGCGAGGAGTGAGTCGGGCGGCTCGAAGCGCTCGCCGTAGCTCTGACGCAGTTCACGCGCACGGCTGACGAACCCTGGCGGGCCTCCGGCATATCCGTTGATGTACGCCAGCACGCCGCCGGTCCAGGCGGGGAAGCCGATACCAAGGATCGACCCGACGTTCGCGTCGGCGACTGACTCGATCACGCCTTCCTCATGGCATCTGGTCGCCTCGAGCGCCTCGATGAAAAGCATGCGCTCCTCGAGATCGCGCTGCGACGGGAGCCGTGCCGGTGTCGGTGCGAGCTCGCTTAGTCCCGGCCAGAGCCGCGCGCGCCTACCGTCGGGGTAGTCGTAGAAACCGCCGCCAGCAGCGCGGCCGCCGCGGCCGTGCACGTCGAGCATCGCATCGACGAGGCGCTCGGCCGGCCGGGTCTCCCAGGGAACGCCGTCAGCCGCCGCCGCGGCCCTGTATTGGCGGCGGACCTTGCGCAGCAGCTCGATGCTCAGCTCGTCGACGAGCGCCAGTACCGCGGTTGGATACCCGGCCTGGAGCGAGGCTTCCTCGACCGATGCCGCGGGAACACCCTCGAGCAGCATCGCCAGCGCCTCGTCGATCAAGGTTGAGATCACGCGGCTAGTGAAAAAGCCGCGGCTGTCGTTGACGACGATCGGCGTCTTGCCGAGCAGGGCTGCGACGTCAAGGGCCCGAGCAACAGTTTCTGAGCTCGTCTGCTTGCCGGCGATGATCTCGAGTAGCGGCATTCGCTCAGCCGGACTGAAGAAGTGCAGGCCAACGAAGTCCGCGGGCCGCGAAACGCTCGCGGCGAGCCCGGTTATAGGCAGCGTTGAGGTGTTCGAGGCGATCAGTGCTCCGGGAGCGGCCAGCGCGTCGATCTCGCGCAGTACGGCGGCCTTCAGCGGCGCGTCTTCGAAGACCGCCTCGATCACCAGATCCACGCCGGTGGTCGCGGCCAACGAGTCCGTCGGCGTGATGCGGCCGAGCAGCGTCTCGCCTTCGTCGACAGTGATCAGGCCGTCTGCGACCCTGCGGTCTACCACGGCTGCCGCGCGGCCCCGTCCGCGCCCGGCGGCTTCGAGCGAAACGTCCCTCAAAACCACGTCGAGCCCTGCCGCAGCCGCCAGGTAGGCGATTGCGGCGCCCATCGTGCCGGCACCGAGCACCGCGACGCGGCGCGGGAGAAACCGGGCCTTGCCCGTCCCGCGCGGCGTGCCTATCGCGTCGAAGATCAGAGCGTCGGCCTTGCGCACTCGCGCAAGACTAATTGGCATGCTTCGGGCGCTGGCGATCCAGCCGCCGTGCGAACAGCGACGAATCCTGGTGCACTCACCGACCAGCCGCGGTCAGCTGCCCAATACATTGTGGCCGTGCGCGCCGACCTGCGACGAATCCGCCCCCCGGAGGTGCTGGCGTTGATCGCTGGCTTGCTGCTCGCGGTCGCGCTGTTCCTGCCGTGGTACGAGTTCGCGGGTGTGCAGCGTGATGCGTGGAACTCGCTGACCGTGGCCGAGTTGCCGGCCGCAGCCGCGGCGCTGCTCGCCCTGTCGCTCGTCGTGGCCACGGGTCTGCAACGCTCGCCAGCTCTCCCCGTGGCGCTTGCGGTGTGGACGACGACCGTCGGCTTCGTCGCCGTGATCACCGTCCTCGTTCGGGTGCTCGCCCTACCCGGGAACGCCGACGAGCGCTGCTACGGCCTCTGGCTCGCTCTCGCCGGCTCGATCGGCGTGCTCGTCGCGGGCTGGCTCTCGATCCGCGACGAGCGCCCGTTCTGGGGTATCCCGGCGGGCGGCGCGAGCCAGCGATGATCGACCGGGACACGGTGCTGCACGTCGCCCGTCTCGCGCGGCTCGAGCTGAGCGATGGCGAGGTCGAGCGCATGGTGGGCGAGCTTGGTGGCGTGCTCGCGCATATCGAAACTATCGCGCAGCTTGATCTCGAGGGCGTGCCTCCGACCAGCCACGTCGTTGAGGTCGCAAATGCGCTTCGCGACGATGAGCCACGACCATCGCTGTCGCTCGAGCAAGCACTTGCCAGCGCGCCAGCGGTCGCCGACGAGGGCTTCGCCGTGCCGAGCCCGCAGGCATGAGCGGCCTGATCGACCTGACAGCGAACCAGGCTGCGGCAGCGATCAAGCGCGGCGAGGTCGATCCAGACGAGCTTTTCGAGCTCTACCGCGAACGCGCGGCGACGGACGCGCTCAACGCCTATACCTGGGTAGCCGAGCAGGCACCAAAGCGCGCGCGGCAGCATGCTCCGCTTGGCGGGGTGCCGCTGGCGGTCAAAGACCTGTTCTGCACTGCCGGCGTGCCGAGCCAGTCTGGCTCGCGGATGCTCGAGGGCTATCGGCCGCCGTACACGGCGACGGTCGTCGAGCGGCTGGCGCAGGCTGGTGCGCCGCTGCTCGGTAAGACGAACCAGGACGAGTTCGCGATGGGATCCTCAACGGAGAACTCAGCGTTCGGGCCGGCTCTGAACCCGTGGGACCGGACGCGGGTGCCTGGCGGATCGTCCGGCGGGAGTGCCGCCGCCGTCGCGGCCGGCATCGCGCCCTGGGCGATCGGCACCGACACCGGCGGCTCGATCCGCCAGCCGGCGGCGCTCTGCGGGATCGTGGGACTGAAGCCGACCTACGGCGCCGCGTCGCGCTACGGGATGATCGCGTTCGCCTCGTCGCTCGACCAGGCAGGACCGATGACGCGTGACGTCAGCGATGCTGCGCTGCTGCTGGGCCACATGGTCGGCGCACGCGATCAGCTCGATGCGACCTCACTCGACTTCCCCGAGCCAATCACGATGCCGAGCCGCGGCGACCTTGCGGGCGTCCGCCTCGGGGTCCCGAGCGAGCTAACCGGCGAGGGCATCGAGCCGGGTGTGCTCGGCGCCTTCCAGGCAACGCTCGAGCTGGCGCGCCAGCTCGGCGCGAGCGTCGAGTCGTGCGCGCTACCGCACGCCCCGCAAGCGCTGGCCGCCTACTACGTGCTCGCGCCAGCGGAGGCCTCGTCGAACCTGGCTCGCTTCGATGGAGTCCGCTACGGCTACCGCGCCCCCGACGCCGGCGATCTTCTGACGATGTACGAGCGCACCCGTCACGATGGCTTTGGCGTCGAAGTCAAGCGGCGCGTGATGCTCGGCACCTACGTGCTCTCGAGCGGCTACTACGACGCCTACTACGGCCGTGCGCAGCGCGTGCGCACGAAGATCGCCGCCGACTTCGCAGCGACGTTCGAGCGGTTCGACTTTGTCGTCATGCCGACGTCGCCGTGCGTCGCCTTCGAGCTCGGCTCGAAGCTTGCCGACCCCTACGCGATGTACCTCAACGACTTCCTCTCCGTGCCGGCCTCACTCGCCGGCATTCCGGCGATGTCGATTCCCAACGGCCTGGC
>DATAJI010000237.1:0-6416 GCA_036262195.1 Solirubrobacteraceae bacterium | reverse complement strand
GTCGCTGTTGCTCTCGAGCCGGCCGACGACCGAGATCGGCAGCAGCGATGCGGTCGGGTCGGCGATGCCCGCCTGGAAGACACCGAGATCCGATCCACCGAGGTGCACAAGTCCGGCGGCGGTGTTCGTGAGGCCGGTGCTGAGCGACAGCAACGCCACGATCGTCGCGACGCCAACGCCGACGCCGAAGGCGGTCAGCACGGTCCGACCGAGACGGCGCGTGAGGTTCGTGAGGATCAGCCCAAGCAACGATCGCCAGCCTAACGCGCGGGAGCGGGCGCCTGGGAAAGGTCCACCAGCCTGGGTAGTTGTTCCCCGCTATGTACTACCCTCGGATGATCGGGCGGGAGCCAGCCTTGCGGCTGCACCGCTCCGATTCGGCACGCGATGCGTTACGGGTGAAGCTGTGACAGGCACTGGGACGCGCGACAGCAGTGACGGGATGCTCCACCGCCGCCTCCGCCAAGGCGTCCTGGTCGCGCTCGCTGCGACGCTCGTGTTGGCAGCATCCGCGAGTGCCGCGGCGCTGCCGTCGTGGAGCTCGCCGACATCGGTCTCGGCGGGCCTCGACGGCGTCTCCTGCCCGTCCTACGGTCTCTGCGTCGCCGTCGCCGGGACCACCGCTGAGGTCAACACGGCGCCGAGCTCGAGCGCGAGTAGTTGGCACGCGGTCGGCACTGGCGTGGCAAGCGGACACGACCTGCTCTCCGTTTCCTGCGCACCCGGAACAACGTCCTGCGTCGCGGTCGGCGACAGCGGCGCGATCACGGCGACTGCGAGCGCCCAGAACCTCAGCACATGGACGCCGGCGAGTTCGAGTGACGCGCACAACCTGACGAGCGTCTCGTGCCCGAGCACGTCGTTCTGCCTCGCGGTCGATGCGAGCGGCGGCGCGATCTACAGCACGAACGGCGGCGCGAACTGGACGCTCGAGGCGGGCATCGACGGGAGTAACGATCTGGTCGGCGTCTCATGTGCGAGTGCCACGCTGTGTGTCGCCGTCGACACCAGCGGAAACATTCTCGTGAGCACGACGCCGTCGAGCGGCGGGGCCTGGTCCACGGCGTACACCGATGGCAGCGCCCTCAGCGGTGTCTCCTGCTCGGCCAGCGCCACGTGCGTTGCCGTCAACTCATCGGGCTACGCGGTCGCGAGCGCCCCAGCTTCGAGCACCTCGACGTGGAGCGCGACTCGCATCAGCTCCCACGGCCTCACCGCGGTGAGCTGCACGACCGGCGCGTTCTGCGTCGCCGGCGACTCAAACGGCGACATCTACGAAAGCGACGATCCAGCCTCCACCTCGCCGACCTGGAGCGGAGCAACCCCGGACGGCACCGGCCTGACCGCGGTCTCCTGCGTCTCAGACGGCCTCTGCGCGGCAGTCGATGGCACCAACGCTCTTACGGGGACGCTGCCCGCCCCGACCGCCACGACCGGCGCCGCCAGCGCGATCTCGCAGACGACCGCGACGCTCAGCGCAACCGTCACGCCGAATGACGCGACGATCACGAGCTGCTCGTTCAACTACGGGACCACCACCGCTTACGGCGCGAGCGTGCCGTGCTCGGCCGCGCCGTCAGCGACCGGCGGCGCGCAGACCGTCACCGCCCAGCTCAGCGGCCTAACAGCGAGCACGACCTACGACTTCCAGATAGTCGCCACGAGCGACGATGGCACAAGCAGCGGCGCCAACGCGAGCTTCGCGACGACGGCGCCGCTGAGGCCGTCGGTGTCGGTCAGTGGCACGCCCGCGGTCGGCGACAAGCTGACCTGCAACGTCGGCGTGAGTGTGCCCGCCGGTTTGAGCGTCACCTACAAGTGGGTTCGAGACACGACGACGATCGCCGGCGCCACCGCCGCGATCTACGTCGTCGCGCTGGCCGATCAGTCCCACCATCTCTACTGCAACGTGATGATCAGCGGCGACGGCGGCACCGCCGGCGCCAGTAGCAGCTACCTGGCGGTGCCGGCGGAGACGCTCGGCACGATCAACGAGACGACCGCCGCCAAGACATCTGTCGCCGCGGGGGACGTCACGACGACGATCACCTGCTCGCCGCAGGCGCTCTCGCAATGCGCGATCTCGCTGCGTCTGACGACGCTCAGCGGGCACCACACGGTTTCGATCGGCTCGAAGACGGCGCGCCTGGCGATCGGCGCGAGCGTCAAGGAGACGGTGTCGCTCAACGCGACTGGCCGGCAGCTGCTGACCAAGAAGCACCACCTCAAGGCGACGCTGACCGTGACCGGGACGATCGTCGGCGTGATCTCGGGGACGATCAAGAAACAATCGATCACGCTCACGCAAGGCCATCACGCGCGCCGCCATGCGGCCTGAGCGGCACCGCCGCGTGCGTGCCCGACGGCTCGTGGCGCCTCTGCTGGCCGCCGCGTTGCTCGCAGCGTCGCTGGCGCCCGCGGCCGACGCGAAGCCGACGAAGGTCCTCGCCGCGACCCCCTACATGGGCTGGGACACCTACTTCGCCTTCGGCGCCCGGATCAGCGAGTCGACGGTGCTGGAGCAGGCCAGCAACCTGATAACGAGCGGGCTGCAGAAGGCCGGCTACCGGCTGCTCTGGCTCGACGTCGGCTGGTGGCAGGGCGAGCGCTACGGGAACGGGCAGATCGAGGTCAGCCCCACCCAGTGGCCTCACGGCATGGCCTGGCTGGCGAAGACGCTCCACGGCGAGGGATTCAAGGTCGGGCTCTACACCGACGCCGGGATCAACGGCTGCGGCGGCGTCAACGAGGGGATGTACGGTCACTACCAGCAGGACATCAACACCTTCGCCAAATGGGGCTTCGACGCGGTGAAGGTCGACTTCTGCGGCGGCGACGACCTCCATCTCAAGCCCTCGGTCGCTTACGGGCAGATCCACAAAGCGATCGTCCACAACTCCAGCCACCGCCCGCTGATGCTCAACATCTGCGTCTTTCCCCAGCCCGGCCAGGTCGGCGGCGGCTTCCCGAGCTTCGCCAACTCGACGTTCGAGTCGTTCTCCTTCGGACCATCCGACGGGACGAGCTGGCGGACAGACACCGACGTCGGCTCGCCAACCGGCATCACGTGGACCGCGATGGTGCGCAACATGGATGCCGATGCGACCGAACCAGCGGCCGCCGGTCCCGGCCACTGGAACGATCCCGATTACCTCGGCCCAGACCTCGGCCTGACCGGCGCCCAGTTCCAGACACAGTTCAGCATGTGGTCGATGCTCGCCGCGCCGCTGATGGTGAGCGTGAACCTGTCGACGCTCTCAACGACGAGCCTCGCGACGCTCACCAACCGGGAGATGATCCAGATCGACCAGGACAAGGAAGGTCGCCAAGGCGTGCAGGTGCCGCCGGCCGCCGTCACTAGCGCGCCCGTCTCGGCGAACGGCGAGGCTTGGGTCAAGCCGCTCGAGCACGGAAAGTACGCCGTCGCGCTGCTCAACCTCAGCGGCTCGACCTTGACGATCTCGACCAGCGCCAGCGCGATCGGCATTCCCTCGGCGGCGAGCTACAGCCTCGCAAACGTCTGGGCCGCCAGCACGAGCACGACCGGCGGGACGATCAGCGCCAGCGTACCGTCGGACTCGACGGTCGTGTTCATCGTCTCGCCGAGCTAGCGGTTCGCCTCGGCGCATGCGCCGAGGCGCGGGGCGGCGCATGCGCCGCCCCGACGGATGGCTGCATGCAGCCATCCGCAAAGCAAAAGGACGCGACCGGCGCTTGGCCGATCGCGTCCCGTGCTACCGGTTGCTACGTGCTACAGCGCGTTCACCTGCGCGGTGTCGAACTTGACGACCGCGCTCGGCAGCGGCGCGAACGACTGCGAGCCGGTCTTCGACTCGGACTGCTCAGCGGGGCTGAGGCAGAACAGGATGAACTTCTGCAGGTCCGGCACGTCAGGACCATCCGAGCGCACCAGCACGTCGGTGAACGTCGACAGCGGGTATGCGCCCAGCTCGTCGGTCTGTAGTGCCTTCTGCGCCTTGCTGACCTTCGGCGCCTTCTGGCCCTTCTTGAGCTTCTTCGCGTGATAGCCCTTCGCGGCGACGTAATTGGCGATCACCGGCTCTGTGTTGTAGTTCGATGAGCTCAGAGCCGAGGCCGGGACGAGGTTCGCCGCGTCGGTCATGTCCTGCGGGTAGGGATGGACGAACTTGCCGGACGCGTTCTCGACCGACGCGCCGTGCAGCTGTGCGTCGTGCGCGTAGAACGTCGAGACGTAGCCGATCGAGTCCGGCGTGTTGGAGACCGCCGTGGCGACGCCCGAGTTGCTCTTCTCACCGGTACCGGTCTTGTCCGGGAAATTCGACGTCGTGGTCGGACCGGCGGTGCCGAGGAACGACTTGTATGACGAGTCGGTGTCGGCAAGGAAGGACTCGAAGACAAAGGTGTCGCCCGAGCCGTCACTGCGCCAGAACACCGCGATCGTCGCGCTGGGCAGCGCCACGCCGGGGTTGATCTTCTTGATCGCCGGGTCATCCCAAGTGGTGATCGTGCCGCTGTAGATCCCCGCGAGCACCGGGCCTGAGAGGTTCAGGCTGCTGACGCCGCTGATGTTGTAAACCGGGCCCGTCGCCGACAGAGCCCACGGGATCTGCTTGCAGTTCGCGCCGCACGCTGACAGCTGCGCCGAGGTCATCGGTGCGTCAGATGCGCCGAAGTTGACGTCGTTGGCGGTGATGTCGTTGATGCCGGCCGTGGAGCCGCCACCAGGATAGGAGACGGTGTCGCCCGAGTTCGCGGACTGGAAGTCCGGAATCCACACGTTTGCGAGCATTGGCTGGATCAGCGTCGAACCGGCGCCCTTGAGCGAAAACGATGCTGACGCCGAACTGACGCCCGTCCCCAATACGACTGCAGCCGCTGCGCCGAACACGGCGAGCTTGGCAGCAAGATGTCTCATCTGCGAGTGCCTCCTCATAGGTTCTTGTACGAGAGCAGCTCGCTCTCTGCGAGGCAGCATCACGGGAGCGCCCGCGCGGCCGGTTACGAACTGGTGACCGGTGCGTTATCAAGTTGTGAAGTTGCACCGTCGTGACACTCGCGTCCTGTGCTAGCTACTAGGCTGCGCCGCTGTGAACACGATCGCCGGAACCGCCCGACTGCCGTCCAGCCGTCGTTTCAGCGATCGGGTTGGCGACCGCGTGCTGTTCGGACTGACCGCTCTCGCCTCGCTCGTCGCGGTGGTCGTGATCGTGCTCGTGATCTACCAGATCGTTCACGGCGCAGTCCCGGCGATCTCCAAGTACGGGCTCGGCTTTCTCGTCCACGACACCTGGAACGGATCGACGATCTTCGGCGGCGGCGCGACGATCTACGGCACGCTCATCACCTCCGCGGGAGCGCTGCTGATCGCCGCTCCGCTTGGCATCGCGATCGGCCTTTTCCTCAGCCAGCTGACGTCGCCCCGCACCGCGAGCGTGATCGGTCCGCTGGTCGAGCTGCTCGCTGCCGTTCCGAGCGTGATCATCGGCCTCTGGGGGATCGTCGTTCTCGCTCCGATCATGCGCTCGACGATCGAGCCGGCGCTGCACAACGTGCTCGGCTTCATCCCGTTGTTCGGCTCACCGTCGCTGAGCGGTTCGGGCATCTTCACCGCGATCGTCATTCTCGCGATCATGGCGCTGCCGATCATCGCCGCGATCACGCGCGACCTGTTCCTGACGGTTCCAAGCGAGCTCAAGGACGGGGCGCTCGCGCTCGGCGCGACGCGCTGGGAGATGGTCCGCGGTGTCGTTCTCGGATCGATGCGTCCCGGGATCGCCTCGGCCTGCATCCTCGGCGCGGCGCGGGCGCTCGGCGAGGCGATCGCCGTGCTGCAGGTGATCGGCTTCATCTCCCAGGCTCACCCCAACCTGTTCGACAACGGGACCACGCTTGCGGCGATGCTGGCCGGCGACGCCACGTCGAACAACACGACGCTCGAGACGGCATCGATCTTCTACCTTGGCGTGATCCTGCTCGGGATCGAGCTGATCGTCAACCTCGCCGCGCAGGCGATCGTGCGCCACTACAGGCTGCCTTCGGCAACCGGCGGGCCGGCTCAGAAGACCGTCGACGTGAGTGCCGCGGCGACCGCGATCGACGTCGAAATGTGATGGCGAGCGTCGACTACAGCGGGCCGCTGACACCGACCGGGAACCTGCGGCGTCGGCGGGTGGTGGACCGGCTGGCGCGCGGCTCGGCGACCGCCGCAGCGGTCCTCGCCGTCGCCATCCTCGTGGTCTTCATCTTCTCGATCGTCCAGCACGGCGCGAGCGCGATCAGCCTCTCGTTCCTGACCCACAATCCGCTCGAGACCTTCAGCCTCAGCGCAAACGCTCCGGTCGGCGGGATCGCCAACGCGATCGTCGGTAGCGCGCTGATCGTTGCAGTCGGCGCCGTCATGGCTGTGCCGATCGGTGTTCTGATCGCGCTATTCC
>DATAJI010000236.1:0-3384 GCA_036262195.1 Solirubrobacteraceae bacterium | reverse complement strand
CCGGGGCTCGGGGGCGTGGCGGTGGCTCCGAAGCGAGCGCTGGCCGGGGCGTCGTGGATCGTCACCGCACTCCGAGGCGCCGACGACGTAGAACGTACGGTCGGAGAGATGAAGGCCCGGGGCTGAACCCCCGGGCCCTCGTGGCGTGCGCATCGGAGAACGCGCACGCCGAGCGGGAGCGTGCCGTCGATGGTCGGGCGCGTCCAGCCGCTCCGTGAAGGAGAGCGGCGGCGTTGGACGGTCGATTTGGTCGATGTGTGGGGTGCGGGAAGGTGCATGCTTTTTGCGGGTCGTGCGCGGCCGTCGGCGCGTGCTGCCGTACCTGCTCGGCGGGGCGCCGCCGTGCGAGCAACCGGCGTCGCAACCAGGCGTGGTCCAAGACGCCGAAAGGGCTGGCCTCGAACCGGCGTCGACAGGCGCGATTCCGCGAGGATCGGGGTCGCGTAACGGACGCGACGTTGCCGGAAGGAGGAGGCGCTCCGACACCGCCCTCGCCGTCGAGCTCCACGTTGGAGCCGACGCGCGAGAAGGCGAGTGTTGACGATGAAACCGAACGAAACGACGGAGATCGAGGCCGCGGGGCGATCGAAGTCGTGCGATGCGCAAGCTGCGGGCGGGTGCTCAGCGGACGAGTGCGGCCAAGTGAGTGGAGTCCGCCCCGGCGAGGCCGCGCGCGAGCGCCCCGACAACCTCGGGATCGAGCTGACGACTGACGACGCGTCCGACGGGGTGATGGCGCGTCGGGCGGTGACGGCGGAGGAGACGTCGAAGATCCTCAGCCTGCATCACGCCGAGAGGTGGCCGATCGGCACGATCGGCACGCAGCTCGGCCGGCACCACGACACGGTCGAGCGGGTGCTGGCGCAATCGGGACTCGAAGTGCGCAAGGAGTCGACGCGCCCGCGGCTCGTCGATGCGTACCTCCCGTTTCTCAAGGAGACGCTCGCCAAGTACCCGCGGTTGGGAGCCAGCCGCCTTTGGTCGATGGCGAAGGCACGCGGCTACGCCGGATCGAAGAGCGGCTTCCGAGCGATCGTGAGCCGCTTGCGGCCCCGCCGTGCCGCCGAAGCGTACCTGCGTCGCAGGGTGCTCCCGGGACAGGAAGCGCAGGTCGACTGGGCGCACTTCGGGAAGATCACGATCGGGCGGGCGATCCGCGATCTCTGGGTCTTCGTGATGGTGCTCTCGTACAGCCGGCTTCGCTTTCTGATCTTCTCGTTGCGCGCGGCGATGCCGAGCTTCCTCGCGGGGCACGTGAAGGCGTTTCGCTTTTTCAGGGCCGCGCCACGAACGATCCTCTACGACAACCTCAGGAGCGCGGTGCTCGAGCGCGAGGGCGACGCGGTGCGGTTTCACCCGACGCTGCTCGCGCTGGCGGGGTACTACCGCTTCGAGCCACGGGCATGCGCGCCGTATCGTCCGAACGAAAAGGGTCGGGTCGAGCGAGCGATCCGCGACGCCCGCGAGAACTTCTTCGCGGCGCGCGAATTCAAGTCGATCGCGGACCTCAACGAGCAGGCACGCGCGTGGTGCCTCGAGATCGCGAAGGAGCGAAAGGTGCCCGACGCGCGCGACACGACGTGCGAGGCAGCCTTCCTGGAGGAGCGATCGAAGATGATCGAGCTCCCCGGTGACGACTTCCCCATCGAGGAGCGAGTCGAAGTGCGCGTGGGCAAGACACCGTACGTGCGCTTCGACAAGAACGACTACAGCGTGCCGCACACGCACGTGCAGCGCAGCCTCACGGTGATGGCCACGAACGACCGCGTGCGCGTCGTCGATCCCGAAGCTCCGACCCATGTGCTCGCCGACCACCCGCGCACCTTCGATCGCGACCAGCGCGTCGAGGCGAGCGGGCATCTGCAAGCGCTCGTCGAGCAGAAGCGTCGCGCGCATCAGAGCCGCGGCTTCGACCGAATCTTCGGCGTCGTCCCCTCGTCCCGCGCGATGATGGAGAAGATCGCCGAGCGCGGTGGCAACCTCGGCGCCACGACGTCGGGCCTGTTGCAGCTGCTCGATCGCGTCGGTGCCGAGCTGCTCGAGCGCGCCGTCGCCGAGGTCGTCGGCCAGGACCAGCCCCACTTGCGCGCGGTCCACCACGTGCTCGATCGGCTCCGCTACGAGGCCGGGCTGCCGCCGCCACTCTCGGTGCCCGTCACCCACGATGAGCGCGCCGCCGTCAACGTACGCCCGCACGCTCTCTCGACCTACGACCGGCTCCATGATGACCAGGGAGGCGACGATGACGACATCTTCTGAGATCGAGGCCACGCTCAAGAAGCTGCGCCTGATCGGCTGCCTGGCTCACCTCGACGAGATCAAGGACGAGCCCTGGCTCGCTCGTCTCATCACGATCGAATCCGAGGAGCGAGGCCGGCGCAGCCTCGAGAACCGGACCCACATCGCCGGCATCGGCGCCTTCAAGCCCATGTGCGACTTCGACTGGAAGTGGCCGAAGAAGATCGACCGCTCGCTGGTCGAGGATCTCTTCACGAACCGGTACATCGCCGAGGGCGCGAACGTCGTCATCGTGGGTCCCAACGGTGTCGCCAAGACGATGCTCCTCAAGAACTTCGCGAGCTGCGCGCTCCATGCTGGCCACCAGGTGATTGTCCGTAGCGCCAGCGACCTGCTCGCTGACCTCGCGGGCCAGGAGTCCTCCGCCGCGCGCGCGAGGCGCCTTCGCGCCTACGTCCAGCCCGCCGTCCTTTGCATCGACGAGGTCGGCTACCTCTCCTACGACACCAGGCATGCCGACCTGCTCTTCGAGGTCGTCACCCGCAGGTACGAGAAGAATAAGTCGATCGTCATCTCGACCAACAAGCCCTTCGCCGAGTGGCCGTCGGTCTTCCCCAACGCCGCCTGCGTGGTCACCCTCGTCGACCGACTGATCCATCGCGCCGAACTGGTCGTGATCGAGGGCGACAGCTACCGGCTGCACGAGGCACAGGAGCGACAGCAACTTCGCGCCACCGCACGCCGGAAGCCGAAGGATACGCCGCCCGCGCCGTCCGCGACCTGACCCATCGCGCGTTACCAGCGGCTGAACGCGTCGACGCACGGCGCCACCTCGACGGACCGCCGTGCGCTCGACTCGTCGCAGCCTCCCCGCGCCATCCTGAGCACCGACGCGCTCACTCCGACGCGTCGGCGCACCGCGCGGAGCCCGGCGATCCCTGCGTGTCGTCCCCTGCGCCTCACCTCGTCACCATCCCCCGCGCACTCCGCTGATCGCTGCGGCTCGTCACTTCGCCGCGCTCCGCGGTGATCGTCAACACTCCTACGCACCCGAGCTTCCTCCTACGCGCCTGAGCTTCCTCCTACGCGCCCGAGCTTCCTCCCACGCGCCTGAGCTTCCTCCTACGCGCCCGAGCTTCCTCCTAC
>DATAJI010000235.1:0-2605 GCA_036262195.1 Solirubrobacteraceae bacterium | reverse complement strand
TTCTGGAACAGCCCCTGAATGATGAGCGCCAGACCGAAAGTGAGCAGCAGGCTGTAAAGCGGGTCGAAGCCGGCGAGGCGCTTCAGGAACAGCCGCTCGGCGATCGCCCCGATCGCGCCAATCGCGAGCGGCGAGAGGATCAGCGCCCACCAGTAATTGAAACCCGCGTACTGAAGCAGAAAGTAAGCGGCGAAGGCGCCCATCATGTAGAACGCGCCGTGGGCGAAGTTGACGATGGTGAGCATGCCGAAAATGACGGCAAGACCCAGACTCAAAAGCGCGTAAAAAGAGCCGTTGATGAGCCCGATCAGCAACTGGCCGTAGAGCTGCGGCATGCTGATGGCGTGGCCGAATATGTTCATGGGGTTCTTGCCCTTATCCGGCGGGCTTCGCCCGCCGCCTTCTCCCGCAACCGGAGAACGCTTCTCCCCTTGTGTCCGGTGAATGTGGCAGGTTCGGCGAACGGGCGGCTGTTGAAGCAACCGCCCGTCGCCGGATCTGAGCCCGTGACCCCCGAAGGCGGAACCTGTGGGAGAGCGAGGGACAGGTCTGGCGTCTTCCTTAAACCCGAACAGTTGCATGGGCGCGAGAGCCCGCACGAGCAAGGAAGGGAGTGGAGGATGGCACAAAAGACGCGATTTGTCGGCCTGGATGTCGCAAAGAGCAAAGTCGACGCCTGCATTCGTTCGGAGGGACTGCGCCTGTCGGCGCCGAGCACGCCGGAAGGCCGGGCCGGGCTGGTGGCGTGGGTGCGCGCGAACCGGGTCGGCCGGGCGGTGATGGAGGCGAGCGGCGGTTACGAGCGCGGCTGGGCGGAAGCGTTGCGCGCGGCCGGTGTCGAAGTCCGGATCGTGGACCCGAAACGGGTTCGCCACTTCGCCAAAGCGGCCGGACGGCTGGCCAAGAACGATCCGATCGACGCCGACACGATCGCCTGGTTCGCCGAGGCGTTTCCCGACCGCGAGGCCCAACCGCACGATCCCGCACGCGACGAGATCGACCGGCTGGTTGCGGCTCGGACGGCCCTGAAAGACGCGGAAGATCGGATCAAGCAACAGGGCGAGCATCGCCCGCCGGCCGTCGTCGCCAAGGCGCTGGCCGCGATCGCCAAGACGATCCGGGCCGAGCTGCGCAAGGTCGAAGGCGCGATCGCCGCCAAAATCAAAGCCAATCCGGGATTCGCGCGGCGGGCCGAAATCATCGCGAGCGTGCCGGGCCTCGCCGCTCAGACGGCCGCCGGCGTCATCGCCTGGCTGCCCGAACTCGGGCATGTCACCAACGAGGCCGCCGCCGCCCTCATCGGCGCCGCGCCCTACGACGACGACAGCGGCGGGCGCAAAGGCCAGCGCCACATCAAGGGCGGACGCCGCAAGCTCCGCAACCTCCTCTACATGCCGGTCATGGGCGCCGCCACCCGGCACAACCCGATGCTCAAGGCCCACTACCAACGCCTGCGCGCCAGGGGCAAGGAAGCCAAGGTCGCTCTGATCGCCTGCATGCGCAAGCTGATCGTCATCCTCAACACCATGCTCGCGCGCGATCAGACCTGGAACCCGCCGGTTCGAGCCGCCCGATGAGCGCGGCTGCGCTTGGCCGCCGGGCGGCGCATTGCGCCGACCGCATGCATGTCCAAAAGACCGGTGAGCGGACGGGGTCAAGGCCGAAGCCGCCGAAGGCGGGGGCGCAACGCGCCAGCCTTGAGCCCGGCCGAGCACCGGGCTATTCCGATCATCACAGTTGCTCTCCCGCATAGGGCGTCGACAGACGCCCGTCTCTCGACGGGCTTCGCGGGAGAGGGTTGGGGTGAGGGCCTTCATCACGCCGCCTCGCGGGCGATGAGCTCGCGCTTGCGTTCGACGCCCCACCGATAGCCGGAAAGATCGCCGTCCGTCCGCACCACCCGATGGCAGGGGATCGCGACCGCCAGCGGATTGGCGGCGCAGGCCTGCGCGACCGCGCGCGCTGCCTTAGGCCGGCCGACCGCCCGGGCGATCTCGGCGTAAGTCGCCGTCCTGCCCGGAGGAATGGCGCGGAGCGCCTGCCAGACCCGCTCCTGGAACGCGGTGCCGCGGATGTCGAACGGAAGGTCCAGGGCCTGACCGGGCGCCTCCACCAGCCCGACCACTTGTGCGACCATGCGCTCGAACGCCGGGTCGCCGCCAACGAGCTCGGCGCGAGGGAAGCGATCCTGAAGCTCGCGCGCCAGGACGTCGGGATCGTCACCGAGCATGATCGCGCTCACGCCCTTGTCGGTCGCGGCCACCAGCACCGCGCCGAGCGACGCCTGGCCGATCGCGAACCGGATCGCCGCGCCTTTCCCCCCGCGCCTCACCGCGGTCGGGGTCATGCCGAGCCGCGCCGCCGAGGACTCGTAGAACCGGCTCGACGAGTTGAAGCCGGCGTCGTAGATCGCCTCGGTGATCGTTTCCGCCGTGCGCAAGCCATCGGCCGCGCGGCGCGCCTTGATCTGCGCCGCATAGGCCCGCGGTGTTACGCCGGCGACTCTCTTGAACAGGCGATGGAAATGGAACGGGCTCATGCCCGCCCGCGCCGCAAGATCGGCGAGTTTTGGCGCTTCCTCCGCCGCCGCGATCCGCTCGCACGC
>DATAJI010000234.1:0-11292 GCA_036262195.1 Solirubrobacteraceae bacterium | reverse complement strand
TTGGAGTCGGCGTGCTGCCGAACACGGCCGGCTGCTTTACCGCCCGCGACGCGGTTCGCACTGCGCAGCTCGCGCGCGAGGCCCTCCAGACGGACTGGATCAAGCTCGAGGTGATCGGCGATCAGCAGACGCTGCTGCCGGACGCTACGGAGCTGCTGGTTGCGGCTGAGCAGCTCGTCAACGACGGCTTTGTCGTGCTGCCCTACACGACCGACGATCCGATCCTCGCGCGTCGTCTCGAGGATGTCGGCTGCGCAGCGGTGATGCCGCTCGGCTCACCGATTGGCAGCGGCATGGGGATTTGCAATCCGTACAACGTCGCCTTGATCTGCGAGCGCGCCGGCGTGCCCGTCGTGCTCGACGCCGGCGTTGGAACGGCCTCGGACGCCGCCCTCGCGATGGAGCTCGGCTGCGCGGCCGTGCTCTGCGCGAGCGCGATCTCGCGCGCCGAGGAACCGCCCGCGATGGCGCGCGCGATAGCCGCGGCCGTCGAGGCCGGCTACCAGGCGCGTGGGGCGGGCCGCATCCCGCGCCGGCGCTACGCCAGCGCTTCGAGCCCGCTCGAGGGCATGCCCGACCTCGAATGAGCGCGGCTCGTGTCGCGCTCGCCGAGCGCTGGAACGCCGCCTGGTCGGGCCGCGACCCGCGCGCCTTTCTCGAGCTCGGCGCACCTGACCTCCACTACGAGGATCCACTGACCAGCGAGCCGCTGTTCGGTACCGCGGCGCTCGGCCAGCACGCGCAGCGACTGTGGAGCGCGTTCCCCGATGTCACGATGGAGCCGACCGGCGAGCCGCTCGGGAACGATGCCTGGCTCGCCCTTCCGGTCCGCTTGCGAGGCGTCAACAAGGGCCCGCTCGGCGCCTTGCCAGCGAGCCACCGCGAGATCGTGCTGCACGCGGTCTGCTGGTGTGAGCTCGACCTCAGTGGCGAGCGCCTCTGGCGTGTGCGCGCCTACTACGACGCTCACGCCGCGGCGGTCGAGCTCGGCCTGTTGCCGCGGCCCGGGAGCTGGCGCCGCCGCGCCGTGCTGGCGCTCCAGGGATACGGCGTGTGGGGCGGCGGTTGAGCACGCTGCAGGCGTCCGTGGCCGCCGGCTCCGGCAGGCGCGACCGATGCCGGCCGGGACGACGTTCTAACCTGTCCGGCTCGCGATGACGCGCCATTTCCTCACCGGCAGCGAATTGAGCGCGGACGAGCTCGCGGCGCTGCTGGACCGCGCCGCCGAGCTGAAGCGAGCGCCACGCAGCTCGAGCGCGCTCGCCGAGCGCACCATCGGCCTGGTGTTCGAGCGACCGTCGACGCGTACGCGCGTCTCCTTCGAGGTCGGCGTCGTCGAGCTCGGGGGTTACCCGGTCGTGCTGCGCGGCGATGAGCTGCAGATCGCTCGCGGCGAGGCGCTGCGCGACACGGCGCTGGTGCTTGAGCGCCAGCTCGACGCGGTCGGCGTGCGCACTGGACCGCAGGCCGCGGTGGAGGAGCTCGCGAGCTATAGCGCGATCCCGGTCTTCAACATGCTGACCGCCGAGCATCACCCGTGCCAGGTGCTCGCCGACCTGCTGACGTTGCGCGAGGCCTGCGGGACGCTTCAAGGCGTGCGCCTAGCCTATGTCGGTGACGGCAACAACGTCGCTCGCTCGCTCGCTCGGATCGGCTCGCTCGCCGGCGTCGAGGTCGTTGTCGCCTCGCCCGAGGGCTACGAGCTCGAACCCGGTGGCGGTGCGACGCTGGTTCGCGACCCGGCGCAGGCAGTACGGGGAGCGCATGCCGTTTACACCGACGTGTGGGTCTCGATGGGGGACGAGGCGGAGGCTGACGAGCGCCGGACGGCGCTCGCCGCCTACCGGGTCGACGATGCGCTGCTCGACCTTGCGTTGCCGGAGGCTTTCGCGATGCACGATCTTCCCGCGCACGCCGGTGAGGAGATCAGCGCCGCGGTGCTCTACGGCTCGCGTCAGCGGATCTGGGATCAGGCCGAGAACCGCCGCCATGCGCAGAAAGCCCTGCTCGAATGGCTGCTGGCGTGAGCAGCGAGCCGGTCACGCGACCGGCGGTCGGCGATGAGCTCGAGCTGCGCGTCGATTCACTGGCCTTCGGCGGCGCCGGCGTCGCGCGGCTCAGTGGCTACGTCGTCTTCGTCGACGGAGCGTTCCCGGGGGACCTCGTGCGCGCCAGGGTGCACCATCGCAAGCGCGCCTATGCGCAGGCTCGCGCGATCGAACTGCTGGAGCCGGGACCGGATCGCGTTCCGGCTCTAGCCGACCATCCTGGCGCGCCGTGGCAGGAGCTCGCCTACGAGCGGCAGCTCGAGATCAAGCAGAGCCAGGTGGAGGAGGCGCTGCGGCGGATCGGCCACCTCGACGGATTCGAACTGGCGCCGATCGTTCCCGCGGTCGAGCAGTGGCGCTATCGCAACAAGCTCGAGTATTCGTTCGGCGGTGCTGACGGCGCCGGACTTCTGCTCGGCTTCCACGAGCCGGGCTCTTGGGAGCAGATCCACCACGTGGAGGATTGCCTGCTGGCCTCCGAGGCGGGCAACCGGGCGCGCGCCGAGGTCCTCGATTGGTGCCGGGCGCAGCGTCTCCAGCCGTTCGACCGGCGGGCGCACAGCGGCTTCCTGCGCAACCTCGTCGTCCGCGAAGGTCGGCGCACCGGCCAGATTCAGATACGGCTGATCACAGCCCCCGGAGAGCTGGACAGCGCTTCGCTCGCCGGAGCCGTGCACGCTGACAGCCTGCTCTGGACCCGCACCGATGCGCTCGCCGAGACGAGCAGCGGTGGTCAGACGGCGCTGCTCGCTGGCGCGCCAACGATTGATGAGGAGCTCGGCGGTCTCGTGCTGCAGATCTCCTCCGAGGCCTTTTTCCAGACGAACACCGAGATGGCGGAGCGCCTCTATGCGCTCGCCCGCGAGGCCTGCGACCTCCACGGCTGGGAGCGCGTCTTCGACCTCTACTGCGGCACCGGGACGATCGGTCTCGGTCTAGCCGGGCGGGCCGGGCACGTCGATGGTCTCGAGCTGGTCGAGTCGGCGGTTGCGGATGCGATCGCCAATGCCAAGCGCAACGACGTCGCCAATGCGAGCTTCTATGCCGGCGACGTCCGCCTCGCGATGCGTGAGTTGCGTGAGCGTGCCGGACGTCCGGACGTCGTTGTCGTCGATCCGCCGCGTGCCGGCCTCTCGCAGAAGGTGGTGCGCCGGATAATCGAGACCGCGCCGAGGCGGATCGTCTACGTCTCCTGCAACCCGACGACGCTCGCACCGAACGCTGCCCAGCTGACCGAGGCGGGCTGGCGTCTCGAACGCGTCGTGGCGGTCGACATGTTTCCGCAGACGCCGCACATCGAGTGTGTCGCGCTGCTGACTCGGTGATCGCCGCGACGATCAGCGCCGGCAAGGTCTCGCCCGCCGAGCATCCTGATCCGCAGGCCGGCGCTGGCGAGGTTCTCGTGCGCGTCCGCGCCGCCGGAATCAACGGAGCCGACATGCACCAGCTCGCCGGCCGCTACCCGGCGCCGCCCGGATCGTCGCCCGACATCCCGGGCCTCGAGCTGGCGGGCGAGGTTGCGGCTGTTGGGTCGGGCGCAACGCGCTTCGTGCTGGGTGACCGCGTGATGGGCATCGTCGGTGGCGGCGGCCAGGCAGAGCTGGCGCTGGTGCCCGAAAGCCAGCTGATGGCGGTGCCGGACGGGTTGAGCTGGGAGGCGGCGGGCGGCTTCCCAGAGGTCTTCACGACGGCTCACGACGCGCTCTTCACCCAGTGCCTGCTCGCCCCTGGCGAGCGGCTGCTGGTCCAGGGCGGCGCCGGCGGGGTCGGGACCGCTGCGATCCAGATCGCGGCCGCGGCTGGCGCCCGCGTCCACGCGACTGTGCGCGATCCGAGCGTCTGGGGCGCGGTGGGTGAGCTGGGCGCGACGGTGATCGCTCCCGAGGACTTCCCTGCCCACGGGCCGTTCGACGTGATTCTCGAGCTGGTCGGCGCGCCGAACCTCGCTGCGGACATCGACGCGCTCGCCAACGGCGGCAGGATTGCAATCGTCGGCATCGGCGGCGGCTCGCATGCCGACGTCGACCTGGGAGCGCTGATGTCCAAGCGCGCGCTGATCCGCGGCACGATGCTGCGCTCGCGGACGCGGGAGGAGAAGGCCATGACCGCCCGCGCGGTTGAACGCGACGTGCTGGCGCTGCTCGCGAGTGGCGCGATCGAGGTGCCGATCGCGGCGACCTTCCCGCTCGTCGAGGTCGCGGCCGCCTACGCGCGCTTCGCGGCCGGCTCGAAGCTCGGCAAAATCGTGCTCGTCAGCTGATCTCGATCGCGAGAACCGGCGTCGAGCTCGTCAGCGCACGTGCGCTTTTCGCGACTACGAAGACGGTCGAGCGGGTGGCCGAGTTGAGCGCGCAGCCCGCCGTCTTCAGGCTGCACTTGACAGCGGGATAGGCCTTCTCGACGGCGCCGATCGTGCTGCCGACGCGGATCCCGCGGGACGTCTCGTACCTCGCTGCTTCGCTGTGGCTCGCGCCGAACACCGGCGCGACGACGAGCTTGAGCACCTGCAGCTGCTGCGAGTTCAGCCAGACGTCGAGCGCCCCGTAGAGCCACTGCGGGCCGGCAGGCTCAGCGCGACCGCGCGGCGGTCCGATCGTGTCGACGACCGGACCCGCGGCCTCGCCGATCACGATGCCGGCGATCGAGTGGTTGGGGACGATCAGGTAACGGGAGGCGATGCGCGAGGCTGCGAACCCGCCACTCGGCGCGACCAGCAGCGCAAGTAGACCGACGAGCCCCCAGCGGCGGAGTCGCGACGCCATGATCGCCAGCCTAGCTCGCTGCCTGCGGGGGAGCGCTTGAGCGCCCGCGGACGCCGGCCGCCGCCGGCTGGCGGGTTTGCCCGATACCTAGTACGGCGGCAGCTCGGCGTACCATTTGCCGAGCGCGCGGAACGCTGACCAGAAGGCTTGCTTGGTCTGCTCCTCGTCGAGCGCCACGTCGATGTTTGGTACCAGCAGGGCCGAGGTCTGCAACGTCAGCTCTTGGACCTCGCCGACGATCTCGTCAAGGCGTGAGGCGAGCGGCAGTTCGAGATCGTTGAGCGCTTCGAGCGCTTCGCGACCCATCACGACGATCATCTTCGGTGAGACGATCGCGATCTCCTCGGCGACGCGCGCGAGGCAACCCGGATCGGCGAGCGACGTGTCGGCTACCGGGCATTTGACGAACAGGGTGCCGTAGACGGCGAGCGGATCGATCTGGAGCCGGCGCAAGGACTTCATCAGCGCCGTGCCCGAGCGGCCGTAGAAAGCGACGCCCTCCTCGATCTCGGATGGCACCGGCGCGTACTTGAGCAGCATCACGTCAGCCTGAGGATGCCCTGAGCCGAGAACCGGTAGCAGCGACCCGCGCGGGCAGGCCGTGCATTCCTGGATCTCTCGCGAGAGCAGGTTTAGCTCACGGATCGCACGGTCGAGGTAGCGCTCGCGGATCTCGTCGTCTGTCGCATGCATCGGCCGCACAATCTTCCGTGGGCTGCTGGCTTGTCCTTGGGCGTGCATCAGGACTTGCGCATCGCGCGTCGCACGCGACGCTCGCGCCGCGCCCGGCGTGCGGGCGGCGGTGTCGCCTTGGTCTCGAGGAATTTAAGCGCTTGGACATAGAGCAGGCTCGTCGGTTTGGTGTGGATCTCCGCGTCTCGCAGCGACTCGAGAAACTCCTCAGGCCCGTCGAAGTCACGCATCCGCAGGCGCACCGATCCGAGGCCCGCGGCGACGTGCGCGTCTGATCCGGCGCCCGCGATCAGGCGGTACTTGGCTGCGAACCGTGCGGCCTCGTCGTTGAACGAGCTGATCGCGACGCGCGGGTTGAACACCTCGATTGCGTCGATGTCATCGAGGATCGCGAGCATGTGCTCGTAGTCGGGGACCGAGTGCAGGCGGTCGAACGGGTGCGGCACGTAGACCAATCCGCCCTGACGGCGGATTTCGGCCACCGTCTCCTCGAGCGTCAGGCCGCGCGGAATCTTCTCTTGCAGGAACAGCCCGATCACTTCACCTTGGCTCGCGGTCTTGACCTCCTCGCCGACGATCACCTTGATGCCATTCGCCTTGCGCACCGCCTCGAGCGCCCCGGAGACCTCGTTGTGATCGGTCACCGCGATCGCGCCCAGGCCCTCGGCGCGGGCTGTCGCGAGCAGCACCTCGACTGGCGTCGCGCAGTCAGGTGAGTGGTCGGTGTGCATGTGCAGGTCGACGTCGATCAGCGGCTTTCGGGCGAGCGCTCGGCGGACCGTGGCGTTGCCGACAGCGTCGCGTCGCCGTCCGGCGACCAGCTCATAGACCTCTTCGAGCTCGTCGACGACGCGACTCCACGAGAGCTCTCGCCGCAGCGGGGCGCCGGCGCTGCGAAGACGCTGGAGGAGCTCCGTGTCGGCGGCAATGCGGCGCAGGTGTGCGGCTAGCAGCTCAGCGTCGCCCGGGTCGTAGAGGAGTCCGCGCTCGCCCTCGCCGAGCACCTCTTCGTAGACGGGAACTCGCGATGCGACCGGCACCGCGTTCGCTCCGATCGCGGCGAGCGCGAGGCCCGGAGCCGGCATCGCGCCGCCAGAGGCGAACACCACCACGTCGGCGTCGCCCAGCAGTGTCTCGCGATCGAGCTCATCCGGCGTGGCCACCCGCACCCGCTCGACGAGCTCCGCGCGGAGCGGCACGCGGTTCGACGAGCCGTGTCGGGCCAGCACCGTCACCCGCCAGTCCTCCTCGACGCCGAGCCGGCGGAGCGCCCTCAGGAAGACCCGCAGGCCGGCGCGCTCCTCCTCTTCGATGTAGGCGATGTGCAAAGCGCCAGGCGCGGCGGTGCGCGGCTCCTCATGGACCTCGGCGCCCGGGAGCACGACGCGGTAGTCGGCGGGGAAGTGGGCGTTCATCATCGTCGCGGTAGCGCGATAGCTCGCGATTCTGGCGTCGAGTCGGCCGAAGAAAAGCTCGACGAAACGACGGGTCACCTGGGTCGAGATCAGGCGCTCGGCGGGCGTGTGGAACGTGCCGACGTTGAGCGATCTGGAGTGGCGCAGCGCGGTGCTCGGGGCGCTCGGAGCGAACGGCTCGTGCACGTGGACGAAATCGAGCGGCAGCGTGCCGAGCAGCGTCTCGACGGTACGCGCGACGTCGACCGGCACGGCAACGCTGCGTCCGGGCCGACTCGTCGGCGTGACCGCGACGACCTCGCCGGCGGCGAACAGCGCTGGACTGCCGTCGGCGCTCCAGAGCTGCTCCGGCCGATCTCGCGCATCGCGCAGTGCTCGGCGTGACGCGGCAGCAAGGCGCGGCGAGTAGCACGGCGCGACGATCAGGATCCGGTGCCCGCGCCGGGCGAGCTCCGCCGCGACCGAGTCCACGTAGACGCCGAGCTCGCCACCCGACTCCCACGGGTCGGGGGAGACGTGGGCGATCTGGAATGGCACCGCTTCAGGATAGGCGCGGCGCGGTGCCGGGCGCTAGCGCACGCTGCGGGTGCGCGCGCCGACCTTCGGCTTGCTCGCCGGGAGGCCCGTGTAGCGGGCGATGAACTTCTCTGTATCGGCGCGCGCGATGCTGTCCGGGCGCTGGCGGTGGGGGGACTTCATCAGGTATGAGCTCGGACCGTCGAGCTGGCCGGCGACGCCATGGTTGAGCGCCAGCTTGCAACAGCGCACCGCGTCGATCACGATCCCCGCCGAGTTCGGTGAGTCCCAGACCTCGAGCTTCATCTCGACACTCAGCGGCACGTCGCCGAAAGCCTGGCCCTCGACGCGGATGTGCGCCCATTTGCGGTCTGTCAGCCAGGGCACGTAGTCCGAAGGCCCGACGTGCACGTCATCGGCGGGCAGCTCGTGGTCCATCACTGACGTCACGGCGTTCGTCTTGGAGATCTTCTTCGACTCCAGCCGCTCGCGCTCGAGCATGTTGAAGAAGTCCATGTTGCCGCCAACGTTGAGCTGCGAGGTGTGGACGATGCTCACTCCACGGTCGGCAAACAGGCTCGCAAGCGCGCGATGCACGATCGTTGCGCCGACCTGTGACTTGATGTCGTCGCCGATGATCGGCAGGCCCGCCTTCTTGAAGCGGCGGTCCCAGTAGTCCTCGCGTGCGATGAAGACCGGGATGCAGTTGACGAACGCGCAGCCGGCTTTGAGGACCTGCTCGACGTACCACTTGGTCGCCTGCTCGGAGCCGACCGGGAGGTAGGAGACGACGACATCGGTGTGCGTGTCGCGCAGGATGCTGACGATGTCGTCGGTCTCGCCGGGCGCCTTCTTGATCCGCTGCGAGAGGTACTTGCCGAGTCCGTCGAGCGTCATCCCGCGGTGGACCTTGACGCCGAGCTCCTCAGGCACCTCGGCGAAGCGGATCGTGTTGTTCTGTCCCGACCAGATCGCCTGGCCGAGATCCTTGCCGACCTTGTCGGCGTCGATGTCGAAGGCCGCGGTGAACTCGATGTCGCGGACGTGGTAGCCGCCGAGGTCGACGTGCATCAGGCCCGGCACCGTCGCCGCCGGATCGGCGTCGTGGTAGTAGTGGACGCCCTGGACGAGCGAGTTAGCGCAGTTGCCGACGCCGATGATCGCGACGCGTACCTTCTCGTGCTGGTAGCGCGCGCTGCCGTTTGTGGCGCCGCCGTTTGCGCCGCCGTTTCCATTTGTGGGAGTCACGTACTCAATCTTTCCTGGGTGCCGGGAAAGCGTACACGCACCGCGGTGATGCGCACCTATCCCGTGCTTGCGCCACGCAGCTCCGAGCGGACGTGCAAGATCCGTTGCAGCACGGTGAACGCACTGAGCGCCGCCAGCACATAGACCGCGGGCGCGAGCAGCGAGAAATGCCCGAGCGAGGCTCCGCGCGCAAACACGAGCCCGATCGACAGGATCGTTACCCGGACCGCGCGCGTCGCGATGCCTACCTTGCACTCGACGCCGAGCGCCTCGGCGCGCGCGCGCGTGTAGGAGACCATCAAGGAGGCGAGAACGGCGACGACGACCGCCGCGACGGCGAGCTGGTCGTGCTGGCGCGCGAACGTCGCGGCGACTGCGGTCAGCACGATTCCCTCCTCGAGGCGGTCGAGTGTCGAGTCGAGAAAGGCGCCGAACGGCGTCCCCTTGCCCGACATTCGCGAGTAGCGCCCGTCGAGCGTGTCCATGATCGAACCGACGATGAAGGCGACGCCGCCAATGAAGAAGTGGCGCTCCCAGACGAGCACCGCGGCCGCGATGTTGAGCACGAGTCCCGATAGCGAGATCGCGTTCGGCGTCAGGCGCGACTCGATCAGCCTGTTGCGGACGATCGCCCGCCGCTCGCCGGTGCGCGCGGTGCTGGGTTGGCGCCGCGCACGGCCTGCCGGCGGCTTGGTCGCCTCTGGCGAGCTCACAAGACCGCGACTTGCGCGCTCGGTTGCGGCGCGAGCGCGGGCGCAGGCGGTTCCAGCGCCCAGACGTGCGGGCGGATGCGCGCGAGCCGGCAGGCCACGACCGCGGCGATGCCGGCGGTGAGGAGCCCGAAGACCGCGTCGAGCAGGAAGTGGTTGGCGGTGATCACGGTCACGAACGTGATCAGGACCGGCCACAGCGTCCACCAGACTCGTGCCGGCCAGCTCTTTACGAGGCGCACGAGCGTGCCGCCGATCATCGTCGCGAATGCGACGTGCATCGACGGTACGGCGGCGTAGGGGTTGATGAAGATCTTCATGATCGGGTTATTCTGGCTCGACGTGTTCGTGACCTGGGACACCGTGTCGACGAAGCCCCAGTTGGGCACCAACCGCGGCGGCGCGGTCGGATAGAACGCGTAGCCGATCAAGCCCAGCGCCATCGCGACGAACACCATGTTGCGCACGAAGTAGTAGCTGCGGTTGTGGAACAGATATAGGTACAAGAGCAGCGCGATCAAGATCGTGGTCTGGGCGTTGATGTAGAGGTAGGTCGCGAGCACCATCAGAAGATGGCTGCCCGAGGCCCAACTCTGGACGCTTGGCTCGACGAAGATGTGCAGCGTCCGCTCGATCGAGATCAACTCACGCGCGTGAGCAAACGCCGGAGCGCTGCTGCCGTCCACCGCGCCCTCGACGAGGCGGTACGCAAGGTAGGCGCCACCGAACAGGGTGAGCTGGCGCAGCAGATCCGTCCAACCCTTCGGCAGCCCTTGCTCAATCTGAGCGGGAAGGCGGCGGAGCATCCTGAGCCCGGATGCTACCCGACGTGCTCGTGCGCGAGCCGCCGGCCGCTCAAGGCGCGACGATGTCGCGATGAAAGCAACGAGTTGGAGCCCGCCGAGCCGCGCCCGCGTTGCGCGGATCCGCGCAAGGCTGCGCGAGATCTACGGCGTCCCGGCGGTCGAGCCGCACCGCCGGCCGCTTGACGAGCTGATCCTGACGGTGCTCTCGCAGAGCACGAACGATCGCAACCGGGACGTCGCCTTCCTCGCTTTGCGCGAGCGCTTCGCCAGTTGGGAGGAGGTCCGCGAGGCGCCGCTCGCCGATGTCGAGCTGGCTATCCGCCCGGGCGGCATCTCGAAGGTGAAGTCGCAGCGGATCCAGCAGATCCTCCGCGCGATCGGAGATCCGCTGAGTCTCGACTGGCTCGAGGCGGCTCCTCTCGAGCGGAGCCGAGACGCGCTCTGCGCGCTGCCCGGCGTCGGACGAAAGACTGCCGCTTGCGTGCTCCTCTTCAGCTACGGCCTGGGCGAGGTGCCGGTCGACACGCACGTCTCGCGCGTCGCGACGCGCCTTGGACTGCTGCGCCCGGGCGCTCCGTTCGGAGAGCTCCACGACCAGATGCTCGCCCTCACGCCGCCTGGCGCGGAGCTCGAGCTCCACATCAATCTCCTGCGCCACGGTCGCCGCACCTGCCATAGCCGCTCGCCGCAGTGCGCTAGTTGTGGGCTGCGGCGCATGTGCCCTCGCGTCGGCGTGCGCTGAGCGCCGCTTGCCCCGGGCTGCGCGGGCTCACTTCGAGTCGTCGTGCAGCGAGGGTCGCGCGGCAGCGTACGCCCGCTCACAAAGCGAGGCGTCAGGCGCCGCCCGCAGCCTTCAGCGGTAGGACGACGAAGGCGATCACTGCGTACTGCATTGCGCAGGCGAGGAGGACGAGCATGTGAAAGACCTCGTGGTAGCCGAACGTGCCGGGCCGGGGGTTGGGTCGCTCGCGGGCATAGATGACCGCCCCCGCCGAGTGATCACGCCGGCTGCGATCAGGACCGCGACCGACGCCCAGCCGATCGTGCCGGGAAGCTGGGTGAGGGTCGCGACGCCGACCCAGCCGAGCGCCATC
>DATAJI010000233.1:0-2881 GCA_036262195.1 Solirubrobacteraceae bacterium | reverse complement strand
GGTGGGAGCCCTTCCTACTCGGCGTCGGCGCGGTCGGAGGATTCGTCGGACGACTCTCACCGGAGCGCCGCGCGGAGCTGCGCGCGCGGTGTCAGGCGCGGCTGCCGTCTGGTGCGTTCACCGTGTCCGCGACCGCATGGGCGGTACGCGGCGCGGGTGGTTGACACACACGCGGAACTCGCCGCCAGACCGATTCTTGACGCAGGAGCCGAGCGGTGACGATCTTCGACCAACCACGGCCCATGCTGTCGCTGCTCGGCTATTTGCGACAGCACGTTCGCGGAGGAAGGCTATACGGACGCTAGGCGGGCCGGCCCGCGCGTCTCAAAGGCCGAACGCTCGCCGCACAACGTGCGCGGCTGCCTGAACGCTCGTAAGTGCAGGTTCGCCTGCCGCGCGCCGCGGTTCCGCATGGTTGCTTGTCGTCGTCGGGCGCGTGAGCTGGACTCTCGCGGCGCTGCTGGGTCTGGACTCGGCTTGTGTGGGTCACCGAAGCGACCAGCGACGGCTGCAAGCCGTACCCCAGCGTCCTGTGGACGCGTGGTAATTGTTACGGCGTCGGGCGGCCCCCGGTTCGTGCGCGTGTCGGGCTGCGGTGCTCAGCTTCCGTCACGAGTCCGCCGCGCACGCCATACAAGGTCGCGCGAAGTTCCGAGACGTGGATGTCGGGGTTGTAGAGCGGGCTGTCGCAGCCGTTGGCGAGCAGCGTGTGCAGTGCAGTGATGCTGGCGGGGTCGGGGTCGTGGGCGTGCTCGATCATGGCGGCGATCTCGAGCAGTTCGCTTCGCACCGCGGCTGCTCGGTGGTGCAGCAGCGGTTGACGGAGGCGGGCGATCGGATCGGGTTCGGGTCGGCGGTTGGCTGTGCGTCGTAGCCATCGCGCGAGCACGCGGCGCTTACGCGCCGCAGTCCATTCGCGCCGGCGCTCGAGGATGCCGCGGGCGCCCTGGAGCGTGGTGGGGGTCGGCGCGTTGACCGGCAGCTGCATGCGGTCGTGCTGTGCGTTGCCGCTTGTGATCTGGCTCGCCTCTTTCTGGGCGCCCAGTGCTGGTAAGCGAGCCGGCTTGGCGGGGTGCGGTGTACCTGAGCCTTTGATAGAGCGGTCGATTTTTTCAACCCAACGCTGAGGGTTGTGGTGGGTCCGGTGAGTGGTTGGGGTTCGGGCGTCGTCCGTGCCCATTTCGCCGGCCGTCCATGGCCGGCGAGCGACCCCCTCAAAAGCGCCCCTCTTCCCCAGAAGGGGGCAGGCGCGGTCGGTGGTCTGAGGGGTCCTCATGTCCTGTTGGCTCGATTGTGCTTGATGCGGTCTGCTCGCGCGCGGCGCATCCCGACGGCGCGGGCGCGGCGGATCTCGGGCCCGCGGCCGTAGTGCTCATCGTCAGGGGTGACGTACCCGATCGAGGCGTGTAGGCGGGTCGTGTTGTACTCGGTGCGGATGCGGGCGAGCTCGGTGTCGAGAGCGGCCGGGTCGGTGATCGTGACCAGGTGCGGCCAGTCGCCCTTCAGATGGCTGAAGAACGATTCGATGTGCGCCTGATCGGTGGGCGTTCCAGGCCGGCCGTGATGTTGGGCGATCGTCATCAGCGCCAGGAACTGGCGGGTGTCGATGGCGGTCATCTCCGACCCGTTATCCGACCACGCCACCAAGATCGGTGGATCCTCCGGACCGCGCTCAGGTGGCAGCCCGTCCGCTCCGAGCAGCTCCTGATCCTCCAGCGCACGAGCGAACAGCAGCTGCGCCTGAGTGCTCGTCTGCTCGGTGGTGAGCAGGTAGCCGATCCAGTAGCGGGTGACGACATCGATGATCGCGTACGCGACCCGCTTGGCGCGCGTGAAGTGCGAGCAATCCCAGATCCAGATCCGGTTGCGCTCCCACGGAACCTCAGGAAGTGCAGGCAAAACCGGTCTGGGACGGAACGGCTCGCCCGGTAACACCACGCTGTGCTTGAGCGCGACCCGCAGCAGCGTGGATGGCGAGACGAACACCACCCCGGTATAGGAACCGCGGTGCGCGAGCTTGCGATGCGAGCGGTCGACCTGGCCCCAGTTCTCGATCAGATCGAGGATCGCCTGCTCCTCGGACTCCAGCAGCCGGTGGACCGCGTCACCGACCGGCCGGCCGTCCTGCAGGCTGCCGGTCTCACGCAGCCGCTGACGCCAGCGATGCGCGCGGACGTCGGCGAGATCCAAGACCCGGCACGCGCGGGTATGCGCCCACCCGTCCTTGACCGCGGCGTCGATCAGCCCCAGCAGCTCGAGCTTGGTCTCGGCGCTCACGCGCGCGGGGACCGGGCCGAAAAGCCCGAGCGTTGCCTTCCCCGGTGCAACGTCAGCTCGACCGCCAGTTCTTTGAGCGCCTCCGAGAGCCGGTCGTTCTCGGAGCGCAGCAACTCCAGCTCGACATCCTGCATCGACGCCACCCGCCCCGGCTTCGCCGAAGCGAACGCCGCGAGCGCCGCGTCCTTCGCCAACGCCCGCAACCGGATGATCACGCTCACGTCGACCCCGTACTTCCGAGCCGCGTCTGCCTGCGAGATCTCCTGCGAAGTGACCTCCAAAAAGATCTCCCACTTCTCCTCCGGCGAGAGCTGCCGACGCTTGCGGGACTTGCCGTTCTCCATCATCACATCCTCCTGGTTCAAGACCCAAACAGCCTCCCAGGATTAGGTTGAAAAACGGGGGCAGCTCTATCGCAAGCTCAGACGCAAACCAGGACGGCGGCCGGCGCGGCGAGCTGGTTGGCGGGGAGGGTGGTGCGGATCGCATAGAGGCCGTCCAGCGCGGCCTCCTGGTTGATCTGATCAGTCTTGCGCTCATAGGTGAAGACACCGTCGGCGATCGTCAGCGTGAAGTGCTTGGCGACCTTGTACTTGTTTGAAAC
>DATAJI010000232.1:0-3045 GCA_036262195.1 Solirubrobacteraceae bacterium | reverse complement strand
CGCAGCCGCGTCGGCGCTCGCTCGCCACGTCGGGTTCCGCTTCCCGCGCGTTCCGAGACTGTCGGCGTTGGAGCAAAGATGCCTGTGCGCCAACGAACGCAGGGCGCGCCCTGAGGTCGTCACGATGGTCAGACGGCTGCTGCTTCACGCCTGGAGCAGCTACCGCGAAGTCGTGACCGCTCCGCTCCAGGAGCAGCCACGCCGTCGCGCGGTCGGACACGGCCGCTTCGATGGAGGTGCTGGCGGGGACACGGCTAGCGCCACAACGCGCCTAAGCCGGCCGTGCACGACTGCTGGTTGGAGCACGTAGGCAGCCACCAGATGCCCGTCGCCCTCGTCGCCGCTGCCGTGACTGCTGGCATTCCAACTGGGAAGTGTCGGGAGCCTCTGGAAGGTGGCTCGAGGGTTCCGCCCCGTACCGATGGACTGCATGTGCAGCAGGTCCAGAGGACCGCTTTTCCTGCTGCACCGTCGTCCAGACCAGCACCGCGGTCGAGCTCCGAGCCGACTTTCGCATTGATTGGTCGCGCATCTGTCACGCGCTCGAGCTGGACTCCGAGACGCCGCGCGACCTCGCAGCGGAAGCCTCGATCTTCGGCTCGGCGCGCACCCCAGTGAGCGACCCCGGAATACGAGCTCGACGAGCTGGCGGCGCTCGGCGGTCTCGCCGTCGACGCCATCCTGTGCGACGACGGCAAACGCGGCGCCGCGGTCGCGCCCCGCGTGACGTGTCTGCTGCGCCTGGCGAGCTGCCCGTCACGCTCGTCCCCCCGGCCGGCGATACGATCAGCGGTACGTAAGGCGGGAGCAAAGGAGCTATCGATGAGCGTCTCGGTGTTGGGTGTCGTCGGCGCCGGGTTCATGGGTTCGGGGATCGCGGAGTCCGCTGCGCGGGCGGGCAAGCAGGTGATCGTCTACGAGTCGCAGCAGGCGCCGCTGGAGCGCTCGCGCGAGCGGATAGCCGCGTCCGTCAGCAAGGCTGTCGCGCGCGGCAAGTTCAGCCAGGAGGACGCCACCGCGCTCGCGGACCGCGTGATCCACACTACGCGTCTGGAAGATCTGTGTGGCGCCGAGGCGGTGATCGAGGCGGTGTTCGAGGATCGTCGGGTCAAGGGTGACCTTTTCGCGCTCATGGACGAGACCTTCCCCGACGCGCTGTTCCTCGCGTCGAACACGTCGTCGATTGCGATCGCTGAGCTCGCGGCGCGCACGGAACGTCCCGAGCGGGTGGTGGGCATGCACTTCTTCTCGCCCGTGCCGGTAATGAAGCTCGTCGAGTTGGTCGCCGGGATCGACACGGCGCACGAAACCGTCGCTGCTGCCGAGGGGTTCGTGCAGGAGATCGGTAAGCACGCGATCCACACGAAGGACCGCTCGGGCTTCATCGTCAACATGTTGCTCTTTCCGTACCTAATGTCGGCGGTGCGGCTGTACGAGGACGGGTTCGCGAGCCGCGAGGACATCGACGAGGGGATGAAGCTCGGTTGCGGGCATCCGATGGGGCCGCTGACGCTGTGCGATTTCATCGGCCTGGATGTTATGGACGCTATTTGCGAGTCGCTCTATATGGAGTTCAAACAGCCCGAGTACGCGCCGCCGCCGCTGCTCAAGCGGATGGTCATCTCCGGCCACCTCGGCCGCAAGACCGGCCGCGGTTTCTACGACTACACGGCCTCAGCGACGACGGCGACGCCCGAAGCTCGCTCGTGAGTCCCACCCCCTCACCCAGCTCGACGCCGATCAGACTCTCGCAATTGGAACGCGACGAGCTACGCCGGCCGACGCGGCGACGGCTGCCCGTCTGCTCCGGCGATGCAGCACTCTGGCGCCGGCCACGGGACCGCCAGCTCCACCGTTAGCCAAGATCCCCTGGTGCAGCAAGCACAAGAGCCGCAGTGTCGGCGACGTCGACCAGACTGCCGGCGCTGGCGCAGAGCGGCCACGATGTCGACGCCCACGCCGCTGTCGAACGCGGCTGCTCTCGGACACAAGCAGTGACGTCTTGCTCGGCTGCGCGCCACCTGACGCGGCCGGAATATCCGAAGCTCTTCGGACTGGCGCGAGCTCCACCGCTGACGCTCGCTTTCACGATTCAGGTCGCCCGCACCGGACGCGTCCTATCAACGGAAGGGGGGTATCTATCTAACTCAGGTGGGCTGGCGAAGTGCCGCAGACAGGGAAGGACTATCCGGGCTCGTACGCGGAGTTGCTGGAGTGGTTCCCGGACGAGGGTGCCTGTCTGGACTACCTCGAGTGGCTGCGCTGGCCGGACGGGTTCCGTTGCCCGCGGTGCGCGGGCCGGACTGGCTGGCGGCTGAGCAGCGGTCGTTGGGAGTGTGCGGTCTGCGGCCGTCAGGCCTCGGTCACGGCCGGAACGATCTTTGATCGCACTCGGACCCCGCTGCGGATGTGGTTCGCGGCGGCGTGGCAGATGACCAGTCAGAAGCACGGCGTCTCAGCGCTGGGCGTCCAGCGGTCGCTCGGGCTGGGTTCTTACCAGACGGCGTGGGCGATCCTGCACCGCTACCGCACGGCGATGGTGCGCCCCCGCCGCGAGCGACTGGCCGGCTTAGCCGAGGTCGACGAGACCTACGTCGGCGGTATCGAAGCCGGGGTCGACGGCCGGCAGACCGCCACCAAGTCGATCGTCGCGATCGCGGTCGAGGTCGAGGTCAAGCACCCCAAGGGTTTCGGGCGGATTCGACTGCAACGCGTCGATGATGTCTCGAAGGACAGCTTGATCGCGTTCATCGAGAGCGCGGTCGAGCCGGGCGCGACCGTCCACACCGACGGGTGGCAGGCCTACTGGACGGTGCCCGACCACGGCTACGAGCACGACCGGACCATCATGCGCGGGCAGCACGACCCCGCTCACGTCCTGATGCCGGGCGTCCATCGCGTCGCGAGCCTGCTCAAGCGCTGGATGCTCGGCACCCACCAAGGCTCGGTCGGAGCCGAGCACCTCGACGCGTACCTCAACGAGTTCACATTCCGCTTCAACCGACGCCACTCCCGGCGGCCCGGCCTGCTGTTCTACCGACTGCT
>DATAJI010000231.1:0-4607 GCA_036262195.1 Solirubrobacteraceae bacterium | reverse complement strand
TACGCGGACGGTCGAGATTCTTCGCGGTGGCCGCTCGAAGCTGATCGCGCAAAACGGCTATGACTCGCTCGACCTGTATGGCGCCTACGCCCACCTTTCGAGCTCCGAGGCGCTCGAGCAGGTCGATGAGCTGATCGCGCGCGGCGTGCTGAGATCGACCGGCGGCCGTTTCCCGAAGCTCGCGCTGGCTCGTTCTTAGCTCGCCCGGCAGGGCAGCTTCGCGACGGCGGCGCGAACGACATTCATGTCCTTGTGGTTGAAGTCGAGATGCGTCTGCCCGCGCCAGGACGCGACGTGCTCGACGTAGTAGGGGCTCGAGAGGCTCTCGTTGTGTCCGATCACGTCTTTGACCGGCAGCTTGAATTTGCAGCGCAGCCAGCGCGTCAGCTCGAGTCCAGCGTGGTACTGCGCCCTGTCAGCGATCACCTGCTGGTCAGAGAAGCCGACGTTCTCGATGCCAATCGCTGTGTAGTCGAGCCCGACCACCTGGCGGCACATGATGTTGAGCGCCACGAGCTGATAGATCGTCCCCTTCGGGTCGATCACGAAGTGCGCGCAGACCTGGGGTAGAGCGTGGTATTCGACGTCGGGCACGTCGTCGGCAAACGTGTTCCAGACGCTCTGGAACGTCGCGCTCTCGGTGTAGTGCCAGATGATCAGGTGCGGGCCGACGATGTGGAAGCTGTCGATCCCGTAGTGGCGCAACGCGTAAGCGCGCATCTGCTGCTTGCGCTCGACTCCGAACGGGATCATGTCCCGAACGATCCGCGGCGGCGGCAGGAGCGCCGCGCTCACCGCGGTCGTGCCGCTCGCGCCCGAGCTGCCGGCTCTGCCGGTCGCCGTTGCCGCGAATGCGAGCAACAGCGCCGTCCCGGTGACGGCACACACCGTCGATGCTCGCACGCTGCTGACCGTAGCAGCAGAGCGAAGTCCATCGGGGCCCGCGCCCGCTATCCTCGCGCTATCGCCGCTAACGCACACAGCACAGTCGTCACCGACGAATCGAACGGCCTCGCGCAAGGTTCGGTGCAGGTTCGCCGAGCGCTGCTCTCGGTCTCTGACAAGCGCGGCATCGCGGACTTCGCGCGCGGCCTCGCGGAGCTCGGCGTCGAGATCGTCTCGACTGGCGGTACTGCCCAGGAGCTTCGCGACGCGGGCATCGACGTGCGCGCAATCGACGACTTCACCGGGTTTCCCGAGATCATGGACGGGCGCGTCAAGACGCTTCACCCGAAGCTCTACGCCGGCCTCCTCGCCGTGCGTCACAACCCCGACCACCTGCGTCAGGCCAAGGAGCAGGACGTCGAGTTCGTCGAGCTCGTCTGCGTCAACCTCTACCCGTTTGAGCGCACCGCGGCCCGCGCCGCAGTCAGCGACGCCGAGGTGATCGAGAACATCGACATCGGTGGCCCGACGATGATTCGCGCCGCTGCGAAGAACCACGCCTACGCCGCGGTCGTCGTGCGACCCGAGAGCTACGACGCGATTCTCGAGGAGCTGCGGGCCTCGGACTGCCGCCTCTCGATGGGCACCCGGGCGAGCCTTGCGGCCGAGGCGTTTGCCTCCACCGCCCGCTACGACACGGCGATCGCGCGCTGGTTCGCCGAGCGCGAAGCCGACGAGTTTCCACCGTTGCACGTGCGCGCCTACGAGAAGGTCGTCGACCTGTCATACGGCGAGAACCCTCATCAGCGCGCCGCCTATTACTCGACCGCCGGTGCACGGACCCATCTGCTCTCGATGGTCCGCCAGCATCACGGCAAGCAGCTCTCCTACAACAACCTGCTCGACCTCGACGCGGCGCGCCGGTTGTCCGAGGACCTCGCAGGCTCACTCAGCCGCGGCGCTGGACCCAGCTGCGTGATCGTCAAGCACAACAACCCCTGCGGCTGCGCGCTCGGCGAGTCAGGCCTCGAGGCCTACCAGAACGCGTTCGCCTGCGACCCGCAGAGCGCCTACGGCGGCGTGATCGTGCTCAGCACGCGCATCGATCGCGTGCTGGCAGAGGCCCTCGCTGAGCAGTTCATCGAGGTCCTCTTCGCTCCCGCCTACGACGAGGATGCGCTCGAAGTCCTGCAACGGCGGAAGAACATCCGACTGCTCGAGCAGGGTGACCGCCGTGTCGGTGTCGGCGAGCCCGAGGTGCGCCAGGTTGCGGGCGGTCTTCTCGTCCAGGACCGCGATGCGTCCGTTGACCGTCGCGAGGACATGCGCGTCGCGACCAGCCGCGCGCCAAGCGCCGACGAGTGGGACGACCTGTTGTTCGCATGGCGGGTTTGCAAGCACGTCCGCTCGAACGCGATCGTCCTCGCCCGCGGCCTCGCAACCGTCGGCATCGGCGCAGGCCAGATGAGCCGAGTCGATTCCGTCCGGCTGTCGGTCGAGAAGGCGCGGCCGGGCTCGCTCGCCGGCTCAGTGCTCGCCTCGGACGCCTTCTTCCCCTTCGCTGACGGTCCCGAGCTGGCGATCGAAGCGGGCGTCGTCGCGGTCATCCAGCCGGGCGGGTCGGTCCGCGACGACGAGGTCGTCGCGGCAGCGCAGGAAGCCGGCATCGCGATGGTCATGACCGGCCGTCGCCACTTCAAGCACTAGCTCGCCGGCCTCCCGCTGATGGCGGGATCAGGATTCGCTGGACGCGGGGCATAGTCGGGGTGACGCTTGGCTCGGGAACACGAACGAACGTCCAGGGATTTGACAAGACATGCTTCGGCGCCTAAGCTTTGGTGCCTAACCTTTAGGTGCCTGATGACTGGAGCGAGCCCGTGGCCAAGACTGACCAGCTAGATCGAATCGACCCGTGGGTTTGGCGCGTCGCCGCCGTCGTCGTGCTCGGTTCGATCATGTCGATCCTCGACACGACGATCGTCAACGTCGCGCTGGAGACGCTGCACAGCGACCTCCATAGCCCGCTCGCCGACATCCAGTGGGTGATCACCGGCTACCTGCTGGCGCTCGCGGTTGTCATCCCGATCAGCGGCTGGGCCTCGCGGCGCTTTGGCGCCAAGAACATCTACCTGATGTCGATCGTGCTCTTCACGGCCGGCTCCGCGCTCTGCGGGTTGGCAAGCTCGACCACCGAGCTGATCGTCTTCCGCGTGCTCCAGGGCTTCGGCGGCGGCATGATCATGCCGGTCGGGCAGATGATCCTTGCCGGCGCTGCCGGCCCGGGACGGATGGGCCGCGTGATGGCGATCACCGGCGTGCCGACGATGCTCGGACCGATTCTCGGGCCGACGATCGGCGGTCTTCTGATCGACAGCACGAGCTGGCGCTGGATCTTCTACGTCAACGTGCCAATCGGGTTCATCGCGACGATCCTCGCGGTGCGCATGCTGCCGGCCGCCGAGCGCGACGCTGAGCCGCCGGCGCTTGACGTCCGTGGCCTGTTGCTGATGGCGACCGGTCTTCCGCTGCTGACCTACGGGCTCGCCGAGGTGGGCATCACGGGCGGCTTCTCCTCACCCAAGGTCTCCGTCTCGATCATCGCCGGTCTCGTCTTGATCGCCGTATTCATCTGGCACGCACTGCGCGTACCGAAGCCGCTGCTCGACCTGCGCCTGTTCAAGCGGAACACCTACGCGGCGGCCGCCGGAGCGATGTTCTTCCTCGGCGCCGCGCTGTTCGGGGTGATGATCATCCTGCCGCTCTACTTCCAGAACGTGCGCCACGAGAGCGTCCTCGACACCGGCCTGCTGCTCGGGCCACAGGGGATCGGCATGGCTATGGTCATGCCGGTCGTCGGGCGGATGACCGACCGCGTCGGCGGTGGGCCGCTGGCAATCATCGGCGTGATCATCACGGCCCTGATCGGGATCCCGTTCGGGCTGATCGGTGCCAACACCTCGCTCGTCTGGCTCGGCATCGAACAGGTCATTCGTGGCGTCGGCATCGGCTTCGCCTTCATGCCGGCCTACATTGCGGCGATGGCTGCACTCGAGCGCCACGAGCTGCCAGACGCCGCCCCTCAGCTCAACGTGCTGATGCGAGTGGGCGGGTCGATCGGCACCGCCGTGCTCGCGGTGGTCCTCCAGCGCTCGCTCGCTAGCGCTGGAGCGCACCCGAGCATCAACACGGTTGCCGGCGCCTACGGCACGACGTTCTGGTGGGGCGCCGCGATCATCGCCGCGGCGATCGTTCCCTGCATCATCCTGTTGCGCGCCGAGAGCCGGGCGCGGCACCTCGCGCGAGCGAGCGCCGAGGCGGACGCGCTGCGGGAGGCCGGCGGCTCGCCGACGATTGTCGAGGCCGCGGCATGATGGCGCTGCGCGCGGCGGTCCCCGCTCGCGCGAAGCGCCGACCGGGATCTGCCGCCGAGCGGGACGCGGCGGTCGCCCGTTTCTCGGCCGCGTTCAAGGGCGCGATGGGCGCGGTGCGCCGGTTGCGCGGGCGCGACACCCACCGCCCGGGCGAGCTGAGCTACGCCCAGTTCGGGCTGCTGTTCGGGCTTCTGGCGGCGGGCGGCGAGCTTTCGGCGAGCGAGCTCGCCGGCTGCGCAGACGTCTCGCCCGGCACGGCAACGCAGATGCTCGACGGCCTCGCGACCGCCGGGCTGGTCGAGCGCCGCCGCTCGGAGCTCGATCGCCGCAGCGTGCTCGTGTCGCTGACTC
>DATAJI010000230.1:0-1635 GCA_036262195.1 Solirubrobacteraceae bacterium | reverse complement strand
GGCCCATGTGACTCGTGATTGTGGCGATCGAGTCATTGAGCAGGATGGTCTCGTCTGTGCCGAGGTTGTACACCGAGTAGCCCGGGTCGGCTTCGTGGGCGGCTACCGCGATCAGGATCGCGTCGATGCAGTCCTGAACGTAGAGGTAGGACTTCTGCTGGCGTCCGTCACCGAGGACGGAAAGACGGTCTGGATCACGCTTGAGGGCTTGGTAGAAATCGAACACGTGGCCATGCGTGTAGTGCTCGCCGAGGATCGACACGAAGCGGAACACGAGGCCGGTAAAGCTGAGGCCGTGGCAGTAGGCCGATATCACCCCTTCCGCGGCAACCTTCGACGCACCGTAAAGCGAGGTCTGCGTAGGGAACGGAGCGTCCTCGGGCGTCGGGAACTGCTCCGGCTCGCCGTAGATCGAGCCGGTCGACGAGAACGCGATTCGTCGCACGCCGGTCGTTCGCATCGCCTCTAGCACGACCGCAGTAGCGAGCGCGTTCTGCTCCAAGTCGCGCTGCGGATGGGCGAGGCCGTGTCGCACATCGGCGTTGGCTTGGAGGTGAAAGACCCAGTCGCAGCCCGCGAATGCGCGCTCGAGCAGCGCGCGATCGAGCACATCGCCCTCGTGCAGCTCGGCGCCGTCGCGGCCGAGCAGGCCTTCCACGAACTCGTGCCGGCCAGTTCTGAAGTCGTCGACGAGGACCACTTCGGTGCCGGTCTCGTGCAGTCGCTGTGCCAGCGTGCTGCCGATAAAGCCGGCGCCGCCGGTGATGCATGCGCGCCCGATCACAGGGTGAAGCCTGCCGCGATCGCGTCGCGGCGGAACATCTGCACCGTTTCGAGTGAGAACTGGTCGAGATCCTTGCCGAGCGAGTCGAGCTTAGCCCAGAGTTCACTGGTCATCGTGATTATGTGGCAGCCGACCTGGTCTGCCTGCACTACGTTCAGCACCTCGCGCGGCGAGGCCCAGATCAGCTCGGCCCGGGGCGCCTGTTCGAGAATCTCGACGGCGCGCCGCATCAGCGGCGTCGGGTCGATGCCAGCGTCGGCGATCCGACCGGCAAATACCGAGACGTAGGACGGCGCGCCGTCCTTCAACGCCTCCGTGATCAGCTCGACCTGGGCGGTCGTGAAGAGCGCCGTCACGTTCACCTTGACGCCGTCCTCGGAAAGCTCGCGGACGAGGGGTGCGAGCGGGTCGCCGGCAGTCGTCGAAACCGGCACCTTTACGTACACGTTCGCGCCCCAGCCGGCGATCTCGCGCGCTTGGCGGCGGATCTCGTCCTCGCTGTCGGCGAAGACCTCTAGTGAGATCGGATGTGACGTCACACGCTCTAGGAGCCGCTCGGCGAAGTCCCGGTAATTGGTCAGCCCGGCCTTCCACATCAACGTGGGGTTGGTCGTGAATCCCGCTACGCGCGGGTTGGCAGCGAGCGTCAGGATCTCGTCCAGGTCTGCGCCATCAGCGAAAAGCCTGACCGTAAGATCGTCGATCATCAGAGTCTCCTCCGCCAAGGTTACCCTCCTCGGACGTCGCCAAGTGGCGCGCGGCGTCAAGCAGGTCGCTCGCGCGCAGCGTCTCGCTGGTCGTGCCGCTGCGCTTGAACGCGCTCGGCGGATGCTCGATCAGGATGGTACGAG
>DATAJI010000229.1:0-6931 GCA_036262195.1 Solirubrobacteraceae bacterium | reverse complement strand
CCCGACCACCGAGGGGTCCTACATCTAGGTTCGAGGATGGCTTCAGGCGGGCGAGAAGAACCTGTGAAATCTGGCAACAATGTCGGCGCGGGGGTTGCATATCATCACGGCTCCTGAGCGAACCGCGATCGAGGGAGCCGTGGATGTCGAGCGTTGGCGTTGAGTCGCACGAGGAGCTGTACGCGCTGCTCGGGCGAGCTGGAAAGCCGCTACCGGTCCCAGCCGGCGAGATTGTGTTCGAGAAGGGGGACCGCGGCGACGCGATGTTCATCGTCGTGCGCGGGAGGGTCGTGCTCAAGCATGGCGATCAAACGTATGACACCGTGGAGGCGCCGGGGCTGTTTGGCGAGATGGCGCTGATCGAGTCCAAGCCGCGGGCGCTCACTGCCGTCGCAGACGATGACGTCGAGTTGGTCGAGATCCCCACTCGAACGTTCTGGGTCCTCGTTCACGAGACGCCCTATTTCGCACAGCTGGTGATGTCAGTGATGGCGGACCGGCTCCGCCGCGCCAGCGGAACCCTCTGAGCCTGGTCCCGCCGTTGGCGGCGTGGGAGACGCAGCCACGGTCGCTCCGCGGCCAGCCCCACTAGCAACCGTACTCGGTCGGGCTCGAGCCGGCGGAGGCGAGGTAGTTGGTTGCGATCTCCTGCGCGGCCTCGTGGCTCTCACGCAGCCCCGTGACAGCGCTCAGGAACCGGTCGCGGTCGAGGGCGAGCAGGCGGGTCGGAGCGACGGCCCGCACTGTGGCAGTGCGGGGCACGTCGCGCAGCAGCGCGATCTCGCCGAAGCCCTCCCCCGTACCGAGTCGCGCCTGAACGACACCGTCCTTGGCAACATCAACCTCGCCTTCGGCGATCAGGAACCAAAGATCACCTGGGTCGCCCTGGCGAATGACAACCTGACCGGCGGGGACGGTGATATCGCGGAGCGCGCGGGTCAGCGACTCGGTAGTGCCGATCGGCATTGGTGCAAAGATCGGATTGGCACGCAACAGCTGGAAGTTTTGGCTCGGAACCGGAGCGCCCGCCTCGAGATTGCGCAGCGAGCGTCCGCTCATTAGCGCGATCAGCGGCAGAAAGACACCTGAGGCGATCAGCGCGCCCTTCGTTCCGAGGGCCGACACCAGAGCAGGGGCGACGATTGCACCAATCCCGATGCCAGCGACGAAGGTCGTCTCCAAAACCCCCAGCACACGCGAGAGGACGCGATCCTCGGTCAGCCTTTGCAGCAGTGTCAAGGCGGTCCCCTTGACCAACGCGTAGCCGAGCCCAATCGCAGCCCAAGCGATCAGGGCCGTGGCCGGAAGGGGCACTATGCCGACGATGACCAGCGGGAGGCAGAGCGCGCATGCGCCGACGAGCACCGCCGCAACCGGGATCGACCTCTCTAACAGCGCGATCGCGGCGACACCGGCGAGCACTCCGCCGGCACCATAAGCCGCGCTTAGATACCCCACGCCCGCGGCTCCGACGTGCAGCAGGCTGATCGCGGTGACCACGACCAATACGTTGGCGAGCCCGCCCGTCACCGATAGGCCTGCCAGCAGCAGCACGAGCAGACGAAGCTGAGGCTGTCCGCTGACGGTGCGAAACCCCGTGGCGATCTCATGAGCCAGACCGAGCTTCACGCGGCGGCTAGAAGGCCGAGCATCGTGTGGAAGCGCACCGATCATCCAGAGGCTGAGCAGGTAGGCGAGTGCGCAGGCTGCGACCACCGCCTGGGTGCTCGTGGCTGCGACCAGTACGCCGCCGAGCCCGGCGCCCACCAGAAAGCCGGCGTTATCGAGCGAGCTCATGACGGCGTTGGCGCCGGATGCCTCGCTCGGGACACGCGAGAGCGCCGGGATGAGGGCTGCGCGCGCCGGCTGGTTCGCGGTCGAGACGATGCTGTACAGGACCGCCAAGCCGAACACGATGGCGGGGGGAGCGTGTGCCCACATCGCGGCGGCGGCTCCTGCGAGCATGACGGTACGCGCCGCGTTAGTCACGAACAGGACTCGCTTTCGCGAGTGACGGTCCCCTAGCCACGCGAGGATTGGCGCCGCAGCCACGGAGGGAAACGCCTGCAACAGCAGCACGACGCCAACGAGCGTGGCCCCTCCGGTGCGATACGCGTAGACAGCAAGCGCAATGCCGAAGCCCCATTTGCCGACCGACGTCGCGCCAGTTGACGCGACGAGCAGACGCAGCCCCTTATTCGCCAAGACAGCGCGGACCGACTCACGAACGGTTGTTACGGAGCTCACCGCGCGTGGCGCGTCGGAGTCAATCCGCCGTTCGGGTGTTCGTGGGAGCGGCGCGGGCGTAACCGCCGAGGTGTCATCCCCGCCAGAGCCCTTCCGGGCGGAGGACCGTTTCCGCGACTTAGGCAGCGGCGAGGAGGGCAACGCCGAAGAGAGCCAGAATATGGAAGGACTGGTCCACCATCACGAACAGGCGATCCCCGGCCACGGCTTCAGAACGCTTGACGACCCGGATGTAGCGGATCAGCAGGCGACCATCGTCCTGGAGAACGTGCGGGACCACGACCAGAGCAGCCAGGCCGAGTGACCAGACGCCTGGTCGTCCGTCGACCCCCACCCACACCAACGCGGGAACGAACGCCACGAGATAGCTCGCCCCATGTGCGAACAGCGCCCGCGGCTTCCCTCCGCCGCCGAGCGCGCCGAACTTGTTCCGCGCCTGCCAGCCGGTCTGGAACAGGAAGTCACCGACGAGATGCGACACTACGAATACCAGGAACACATCGGACCAGCGCATGGCTACTGGATCCACCGCGGCGCCGTGCGAATGTCACTCTCCATAGTTCAGTTCGTGGTGGTTCGCGCGGCGGTCACAGAGGTGTGTGAGCTAGCGTGCGGCGCATGGCGCCTGCGGCACTGTACCTACGAGTGCGCAGCTGAGTCCAGCACACGGCCCGATGCCTGAGAGCGATGTGAAAATAGTTCACAAGACGCCGGGCTCATCGCATACTTACGATGATCCCGTGGGAGGCTGATTCGGCGCTGCGGGCCTCTCGCTTGACGGTTGGCGCGCTGTTGGGGGCGGCACATCAATAGCGCCGGAAAGCGTGTAGACCGCCATTTTTGCGACCCGCCCACGAATATCCAGGTGGTCGACGAACACGAGGTCCTCGGGTGCGGCGTGCATGAGATCGCGTGTCGTCTCGGCGACGAACAGCGTGTGCGGGGTGCCTTTGGTCAGGCCCTCGAGCCGCGACGCAGTGTTCACGGGGTCGCCGATGACCGTGTACTCGACCCTTACTGAAGAGCCGACGTTGCCTGCCATGACGGTGCCGCTGTTGAGGCCAATCCCCATGCGGAAGCCGTGCTCATAGCCCTGGTCGTGCAGCCAGTCGTTAAAGCGCGTGAGACGCGGGCCCAACATCTCGCGGGATGCCACGAGGGCGCGGTCGGCATGGTCGGGCTGGTCGACGGGCGCTCCGAAGAGCGCCAGGATGCCGTCGCCGATGTAGGAGATCAGGGTGCCGCCGGCATCGAGGACGGCTTCCGTCATCTCGTTCAGGTAGACGTTGACCACCTCGATCACCTTCGCCGCGGGCTGGGACTCCGAGAAGCTCGTGAAGCCGCGCAGATCGGTGAACAGCACCGTGCACTCCCGTTCGACGCCACCGAGCCGGAAGTCGTCGTCGGTGCGCGCGAGAACGTCGTCGACGACATCGGGCGGGACGAACCGAGCGAAGATGTCACGGGCGTGCTGGCGCTCGAACGCTTCGCCCAGGAGTACGACGGCGAGCGTGGCGATGATCGCCAGGACAAGGGTGAGGAGCGGGTAGGTGTAGGCGATGATCGTGCCGTTGTCGAAAGCGATTTGCGTCGCGAGTGTGAAGAGCCCGGCGAGCGCGACCGAGGCGAGCAACACGCGCCATACCCGAATGCGGATGCTCGAGAGCGGCGCAGCCACGCCGAACAACACGACCAGCGCGACGTTCAGCCACGTTGGGCCGTTTCGCAGCGGGATCCCATCGAGTGCGGTCGCGGCGATGTTGGCCTGGACCTCGGGACCGTCCATCTCCTGCGAGCCGGAGGTCGGCGTCGAGTGGATGTCCTGGAGTCGGCTGGCCTCGGCACCGACGATCACGATCTTGCCCTTCACCGCAGCGGCCGGGAACTTGTCGGCGTACACCCGCCAGTAGGGGATCGCGGCCACCGTCCCCGGTGGCCCGGCGTAGTCGATCGGAACCGCGCGCTGGGCGCCGCCAAAGAGCTTGGGGCTGACCTCGTGGCCGGCTGCGTTCGAGGCAATTGCAACGCCGAACGTGTCTATCCCCTGGTAGGAGTGCCGCATGTCGCGGAGCACTCCTCCAGCGTCGTTGATCACCGTCGAGTTGGCGGCGCGCGCGCCGACCCGTCTTAGCGTGGTGCTGCCACCGAGCACGTCTGTCTGGCCCCCGGTAACGGCGTCTGTCGCGAGCACCATGTTGTGGGCGCGAGCGATCGCCTCGATCAAGTCGTCGTCGTCGACGGGGTCGGTCGGCTCGGTGAACTGAACATCGAAGGCGATCAGCCGGGCGCCGGCGGCGAGCAGGTGATCAATCACGATGGCGTGGTCGCGGCGCGGGAATGGCCACTGGTAGCGAACGCTTGGGTCCTTGGCGTGGAGCTTGCCGAAGTAGTTGAACGTGTTCTCGTCGACGGCGACGACAACGAAGTCCTTGACGAGCGAGGGCCGGGACCCGCGGATGCCGAAGCGAACATCAATCGACTGAGCCTCGAGCGGGTAGAGCACGCCGGTCGCGTAGGCGAGAACCCCCAGCCCGACCGTCGCAACGGTGACGGCCGCCAGGAGCAGCCGCTTCCGTCTCAACCAGGCGCGTCGCCGCATTGCGGCGCGATGGTAGTGGGCCCGACTGATTCGCGCCCGCCACCTCGCCAGCTCGTCGCCTCGACATCTGCGGCGGCGCGCGGTACCGGAGCGATGCCCGTAGCTTATTTGTAATCAGCTTGTAACCTGCGTGTTACGGCAAAGCTGGTCACTTTTCTTACTCCACGTGTTGCGGCCCGCATCGACGATCCTCCTCGGTACTTTTCTCACCTACTAGTGCGGCGCCTTTTTTACCTCCCGAGCGGCGCCGGGCCGTTCATGATCGGTACCCTGTCGCACGCGACGGTCCAAGTGCTCGGGCGAGGGAGCGTCGACGCTCAACATGAATCGTGCGCCAACGCCGTTCGATGCGAGGTCCGGATGCCGCCCACAGCGGCACTGCTGTGTCGCGCGCCCGCGCGACGGCGGCTGTGACGCCCAGCAAGCGGCAGCTCGGGCCCTAGGACATCGACATGCGTAAGCGGCGCAGCTCAGTCGGACTGGCTTCGCTGCTTGCGCTCGGCGCCGCGGTTGCAGTCATTGGACTGTTCTTCTCAGGCGTCACGCAGGCGGCGCCGCCTGATCCGGCCACCGTTGGCGGCGACACCGTCAGCAGCATTGCGCTCAACGGCGTGTCCGGCACAACGCTCACGGTTGCGCCGGATGCCGACGTGTCGATTAGCGCCAACTGGTCCGATTCGAACCCATCCTGCCCCGGCTGCATCGACTATCTCGACGTCGGTTTCGCTGGACAGGCGGCCGCCGGTTGCCTCGAGGACCCCGGATTCAATGGGGTGTCCGGATCCGGCAGCGTCGACTTGGGAGATGCCCCCACCGCCCCCGGCACGTATGACGTCTTTGCCGAATACGAAGAGCAGTACAGTTGCGGCGCGAATTGGGATCCCTCCGGTGCGAGCGGCGCCGTGATCGCCGAGATCACCGTCGCCGGACCACCAACCGCGACGATCACCGCGCCCGCTGACGGCCAGACCTACAACATCGGCCAGCACGTCACGACAACATTCGGTTGCGCCGACCCGGCCGGCCCCGGAATCGCGAGCTGCCTGGACTCCAACACCAGCGGCAGCCCCGGCACGCTCAACACAACCACCCCAGGCAACTTCGCCTACAGCGTCACCGCAACCAGCACCGACGGCCAAACCACAACCACCACGATCCACTACACCGTCGCCGGACCACCATTTGCGGTATTCGCGAACTCGACCGACTTGACGCCCGTGGCCGGCACGGTGACCATCAAACTTCCAGGCAGCTCGACATTCACAACCGTGTCTTCGACGACCACCGTACCCCTGGGTTCGACGATCGATGCATCGTCGGGAACGGTGTCGCTGACCTTTGCGCTGCCGAACGGCGGCTCGCAGACGGGCGAGTTTTACGACGGTGAGTTCGTCTTGACGCAGTCGGACAGCGGTACCGTCTTCGAAACGTTGGCCGGCTCCAGCTTCGCCGGGTGTCCGCCGCCGCCGCACGCGAAGCACGGCAAGCACGGCAAGCACGGCAATGCGCATGATGCGGCGGCGAAGAAGAAGCCCACCGCGGTGGTCCGTCAACTATGGGGGAACGCGCACGGCGAGTACACGACCAAAGGCCGCTACGGATCGGCGTCGGTGAGCGGAACGGTGTGGGTGACTGAGGATCTGTGCGACGGAACCCTCATTCGTGCGATCAAGGACAACGTAATCGTCGTGGCGTTCGCGCACCCCCACAAGAAGCACGATGTCCGCCAAGGCCAGTCGTACTTCATTCCGGCGCCGGGGTACTCGAGTGCACAGTCGAGTACCGTTCAACACGACACGCGTGATCCGCGGGGGGCCGGCTCGCGGCACTCCGCACCGCCTCGCTAAGGCGTCGTAACCGCGAATCTGGTGGCGGATCGATATGAGCCGCCATTCGGAACGAGGCGAGCACACGATGCGCGCCGAACTCGCAGCGCGAGGGTGTTTCCCGACTACGAGATACGCGACCACGCCAAGAAGCGGCGTAACTTCAGCGATCTACAGGGAAACGACCTAATGACCGCGGAACGCCGGAGGTTTGCCCGGTTGCGTGAGCGCCGCGTCCCAGCGCGAGACGGTGTACGGG
>DATAJI010000228.1:0-1514 GCA_036262195.1 Solirubrobacteraceae bacterium | reverse complement strand
CCAGGACAACGCGCTGATCGCTGCGGCGGAGCTGTCAGACCGTTACATCGCCGACCGTTTCCTGCCCGACAAGGCGATCGACCTGGTCGATGAGGCCGCGTCGAAGCTGCGCATCGAGATCGACTCGCTGCCGACCGAGATCGACGAGGTCGACCGCCGGATCATCGGGCTGCAGATTGAGCTCGCTTCACTCGAGAAGGAGACCGACGACGCCTCGGCCAACCGCCGCCGGGCGCTCGAGTCAGAGCTCGCCGAGCAGCGTGAGCGCTCCGCCGCGATGAAGGCCCAGTGGAGCTCCGAGAAGGACCAGATCGCCGAGATCTCCGACGCCAAGAAACGGCTCGAGCAGGCCCGCCAGGAGGCTGAGCGCGCGGAGCGCACCGCCGACCTCGCGCGCGCCGCCGAGCTCCGCTACGGCACGATCCCCGAGCTCGAACGCGAGCTCGCCGAGCACGAGGCCAACAGCGGCGCTCCAGGTGGCGCGGTCTTCCTCAAGGAGGAGGTCGATGCCGAGGACGTCGCCGAGGTCGTCTCGACATGGACCGGCATCCCGCTGACGCGCCTGCTCGAGTCAGAGGTACACAAGCTGATCCACATGGAGGAGCGCCTGCACGACCGCGTGATCGGCCAGGACGAAGCCGTCGAAGCGGTCGCCTCAGCGATCCGCCGCTCCCGCGCCGGCCTCTCGGACCCCGATCGCCCGATCGGCAGCTTCCTCTTCCTCGGTCCGACCGGCGTCGGCAAGACCGAGCTCGCCCGCGCGCTCGCCGAGTTCCTCTTCGACACCCAGGACGCGATGGTGCGGATCGACATGTCCGAGTACATGGAGAAGCACAGCGTCTCCCGGCTCGTCGGCGCCCCGCCCGGCTACGTCGGCTACGAGGAGGGCGGCCAGCTGACCGAGGCGGTTCGTCGCCGCCCCTACGGCGTGATCCTGCTCGACGAGATCGAGAAGGCCCACCCCGACGTCTTCAACACGCTGCTCCAGGTGCTCGACGACGGTCGCCTGACCGACGGCCAGGGCCGCACCGTCGACTTCAAGAACGTCGTCCTGATCCTGACCTCGAACATCCGCGTCGAGGGCGACGTCCGCGATGCCCTGCGCCAGCACTTCAAGCCCGAGTTCATCAACCGCCTCGACGACATCGTCGTCTTCGCGCCGCTCACACGCGAGCAGCTCGGCGAGATCGTCCTGCTCCAGACGCGCCGGGTGATCGACCAGCTGGCCGCGCGCGGAATCACGCTCGAGCTGACCGACGACGCGCTGACGCTGCTCGGCAACCTCGGCTACGACCCGGTCTACGGCGCCCGCCCACTGAAGCGCGTGATCCAGAAGCAGCTCGTCGATCGCCTCGCGGTCGGCCTGCTCGACGGCACCTACCGCGAGGGCCAGACCGTCCGCGCCGAGAACGTCGGCGGCGAGCTCGTGCTGAGCACCGCCGGCGCGCCGGCTCCGGCCCCAGCCCGGGCGTAGCCCTCGGCGCATGCGCCGAGGGCCGGATCGGTGCATGCAC
>DATAJI010000227.1:0-2313 GCA_036262195.1 Solirubrobacteraceae bacterium | reverse complement strand
CCAGGACACGCTGCCGAAGGGCGGTTTCGGCAATCTCGTCGCGCTGCCCCTGCAGCGAGGAGCTCGCGAACTCGGCAACACCGTGTTTGTCGATGAGCAGGACGAGCCCTACACCGACCAGTGGGCGTACCTTGCCGCTTTGCCGCGGATCGGGCGCGAGCGTATCGAGCAACTCGTCGCTCAGGGCGAGCACGACGGCGCGATCCTTGGCGTGCCTGAGAGTTCTAGCGAAGGCGACGCGCCGTGGCGTCGGCGGACTCCGCTTGCCAGTCGACTCGCGACCGTGCAGCTTCCAGAGGCGATCACCGCCACCTTCGCGGATCGCATCTACGTGCTCCGCGAAGGGTTGCCAGCCGCTTTGGTCGATGCGCTGCGCCGACTTGCGATTTTCTCCAATCCGCTTTTCCTCGAGAAGCAGCGCATGCGCTTCTCGACCGCACGCACGCCGCGGGTCATCGCGTGCTTCGAGGAGACCGACGGTTTCCTCGCCCTGCCGCGAGGGTGTCAGGAGCCGCTGAGCGAGCTGCTCGCCAGCTTGAACGTGAGGCTCGATCTGATGGACGAGCGGAGCGATGGCGGGCCTCTGAAGACAGCCTTCACGGGCACGCTCACGCCGACACAGGAGCGGGCGGCGAAGGCGATGCTCGCGCACGAGCTCGGCGTCCTTTGTGCGCCGCCGGGCATCGGCAAGACCGTCATCGCGATCGACATGATTGCGGCTCGGGGCAGATCAACGCTCGTCCTCGTCAGCCGTCAGCCACTGGCCGAGCAATGGGTGAAGTGCCTCGCTCAGTTCCTCGACCTCGAGCCGGCGAGAATCGGGACGATCGGCGCGGGCAAGCACAAGCCGACCGGGACCATCGATGTCGCGATGGTGCAAAGCCTCGCCCGCCACGACGACCCGTCGGAACTTCTCGCGCCCTACGGTCAGATCATCGTCGACGAATGCCACCACGTCGCGGCGGTCACGACCGAGCAGATCTTGCAAGCAGCACCTGCGCGCTATGTGTTGGGCTTGACCGCCACCCCTCATCGCCGCGACGGGCACGATCCGATCATCGCGATGCAGTGTGGCCCGGTAAGGCACGTGATCGCGAGCCAGGCGACGAGCTCGACGCGAACGCTCGCACTCCGTGTCGTGCGTCGCGACACCTCGTTTGATCCGTCCACGCTACCGACCGAACCATCGATCCAGGAAATCTACGGCGCGCTCGCTGAGGACGAACGCCGTACCGAGATGATCGCGCACGACGCACTCGAGCTCGCAGCGGATGGTCGCTCACCGATCATCCTGACCGAGCGTCGCGACCATCTCGACCGGTTGACTGCGCACCTGTCGGACCGGGGCACCTCGCTCGTTTGCCTTCACGGCGACATGACGGCGAAGGCGCGTCGGGCCGCACTCGCGCAGCTCTCCGCGACTTCTGGTGACGCGGCGCGAATCGTCCTGGCCACCGGTCGATACATCGGCGAGGGCTTCGACGACCCACGGCTCGACACGCTCCTACTCGCAATGCCAATCGCCTGGAAAGGCACCGTCGTCCAATACGCCGGCCGCCTCCATCGTGAGCACCCTGGAAAGCAAGCGGCACTCGTCCACGACTACGTCGACGCCGAGCTGCCAGTTCTCCGACGCATGTTCGCCAAGCGACTCCGCGCGTACCGCACGCTCGGCTACGAACTGAGCCCTTGACGTGCTCCGGCTCGCGTGGCCGCAGCTCGCACGCCTGTCCGGCTGAAACGTGTGTGACTGCGCCCGCGCTTCGGCGGCCCGGCATACTCAGGCGGCGGCGAGCTCGGCGGGCAGGACCTTGGCGAGGGCCTGCTGCTCTGGCTTGCCGAGCTTGCCGGCGAGGCGGCGTATCTCGAGCGCGTCGTTGAACGCTTGGAGGAAGCCGCTGTCGGCGGTGTCTGCGAGCGGCTGGCCGAGCTGGTCAGCGAACCACTCGGCGACGTCTGACCAGCGCCAGACCTTGGTGCGAGCGTCGACGCGCCCGGACGCCGGTGGGAAGCCGCCGGGTCCGCGCTTGCCCGCGACGAGCAGGCGAACGCTCTCGGGGGAGCGGCCGGCGCGCGCGGCGATGTCGGCCATCGTCGCGAGGTCGTCGTCCTCGACGCGGAGAATCTGTGCCTCGGGAAGCACGCTTCGCAGCTCCTCGAACGCGGCGCCGAGCGCGAGCGGCAGGCTGCTTGAGCGGCGATCGAACTCGGGCAGGAACGAGCCGTCGTCGTCGGGGCCCATCAGCGACGCGTCATCGATGCGCTCGTAGAGCTCCAGTGAGAGCGCGTCGAGGTCACGGCCAAGGCTGAGGA
>DATAJI010000226.1:0-12142 GCA_036262195.1 Solirubrobacteraceae bacterium | reverse complement strand
GTCAAGCACGGTGTCGATCCGCGACTTGTCGAGGCGTCCGAGGCGCGTCAGCACCTCGAGGTTGCGCCGCCCCGACAGCGCGGGGTAGAACGACGGCGATTCGATCAGCGCGCCGACGCGGCGCAGGTAGCGCTCGGGGCGCTCGATCGATTCGCCAAGGACCTTCGCCACCCCGCTAGTCGGGCGCACCAGCCCGAGCAGCAGCTGGATCGTCGTCGTCTTGCCGGCGCCATTCGGGCCGACGAAGCCGCCCACGACACCCGCCGGAAGCTCGATATCGACGCTGTCGACGGCGAGCACCTCTTTGTAGCGCTTGCTGAGAGCGGACGCCACGATCGGCGACGCGCCAGCGCGGCTGCCGGCGACTGAATCGTCGCTAGGTGTCGTCGTCGTCAAGATCGCGCCCGGGCACCCTCAGAGCGGGCAGCCGAGCGCCACCTTAGGACGACAACATGAAGCAGCAATAAGTCAGCGTGGCTGACGCCCGGCGGGACCGCGCGAGCTCAGGCGGCGCTGACGCGGCCGAGCGCGCCGTCGCTGCGATCCTCGCTTGAAGCCGGCGCCGGAAACTCGCGGAACGTCGGTTGCCACGAGTTACGCTCCCACCGCGGACCGCCGACGCGGCGGATACGTTCGCGCAGGATCGTCCGCAGGACCCGCATGCCGTCCGGCAGCGCGTTGAGGTTGCTCACGCCGTGGAGTCGCTCGTGCTCGACCGAAGGGACCTCGACGACCGAGAGGCCGGCCCGCGCGACGCGCGCCGTGATCAGGGTCTCGACCTCGAAGCCGTCGCAGTTCACCGACATATGCGGCAGGCAGCTGCGCCAGAATGCGTTGTAGCCGTAGCAGAGGTCGGTGTAGCGCGTCCCGTAGAGCACATTCAACAGGGCGAGCAGCACGCGATTGCCGGCCCGCCGGACGCCGGTGATGTCCTCACTGCCGCCGGCGCCGAGGAACCGCGAGCCCTTTGCGAAATCGTGCCCGGCGAGCAGCGGCGCGACGAAGGCGTCGATCTCGGCTGGATCGGTCGAGCCGTCGGCGTCGAGCATGACGATGATCGAGCCGTGCGCCGCGGCAAAGCCGCAGGCCAGGGCGTTGCCCTTGCCACGGCCGTCCTGGAGCACCACGCGGATGTCTGGGCGCAGGGCGCGCGCCACGACGATCGTGTCATCGATCGAGCGCCCGTCAACGAGCACGACCTCGTCGACCGATGCGGGGATCCGCGTCAGCACGTGCGGCAGGTTTGCGGCCTCGTTGAGCGTCGGGATGACGACCGAGATCGTTGGCGTCGTCCGACCGGGACGGCCGTCCACTTCAGCGCCCTCCGTGGCGTTGAGCGTGACTGCCGAATCGGTGAGCAGCGGGGCGGCCCTGTCTGGCGTTTGCTTCGGCATCCTGCCAAGTTCCTTTGTGGTGGTCGTGCGAATACGTGACTGTCGGCTGGCAACGACTATAGGTCTTGCCACAGCCGCGACTGGGGTAGAAAGCTCCCCCGAGCGTCAAAAAAATTCGGACCGGTACGGACATGCCTGCGGAGCCGGTCCCCGGCGCAGTCTACAGGCCGCTCGGACTAGACCCAGGCCGTTGACGAGCTCTCTGCGCCGCTCGCCTCGGCAGCGAATTGTGGCTTTGCCAGCAGCAACTGCACGTCGCCGATACGCCCGCCGCCGAAGCCGCCCTCGCAGTAGGCGAGGTAGAGCTCCCACATCCGCTGGAAGCGACCGTCGTAGCCGAGCGAGCGGACGTGGTCGAGCTGGGCACGGAAGTTCTCGCGCCAGCAGCGCAGCGTTCGCACGTAGTGCGCCGTGATGTCCTCGAGATGCACCTGGCGCATGTCCGTGACGCGCGCCACCGAGCGCGAGATCACCTCCAGCGAGGGCAGGCAGCCGCCGGGGAAGACGTGCGTGTTGGCGAAGCTCTTCTTTCCCTTCTCGACGTTGTAGGCGCGATCGTCGATCGTTATCGCCTGGAGCAGCATCGCGCCGTCGGGCTCGAGCAGCGCCGCGCAGCGCCTGAAGAAGGTGTCGAAGTACTGCCAGCCGACGGCCTCGATCATCTCGATCGAGACGAGCTTGTCGAAGCTTCCGGTGAGGTTCCGGTAGTCCTCGAGCAGCAGCGTGACGCGGTCCTCGAGTCCGGCGGCGGCGATGCGTTGCCGGGCCAGCGCATGCTGGGCCTCGGAGATCGTCGTCGTGGTGACGCGGCAGCCGTAGTTGCTCGCGGCATGGATCGCGAAGCCGCCCCAGCCGCTGCCGATCTCCAGTACGTGGTCGCTCGGCTCGAGGCGGAGCTTGCGGCAGATGCGGTCGAGCTTGGTGATCTGGGCCTCGCGCAGCGAACTGCCAGGCTGCTCGAAGATCGCGCAGGAGTACATCATCGTCTCATCGAGCATCAGCCGGAAGAGGTCGTTTCCCAAGTCGTAGTGCGCCGCGATCTGGCGGCGCGCGCGGGCCGGGGTGTTGCGCGCGAGCCAGCGCGTGGCGGCTTGCGGCAGCGCGACGAGCGGGCGGAGCGCGCGCCGCCAGCGGTCGGTCGCCGGCATGTTGAGCGCTGCCAGGCGCGCCAGCTCGGGTAGGTCCGAGCAGTCGAACCAGCCCTCGGTGTAGGCCTCGCTAAGGCCAAGCGAAGCCCGTAGCAGCGCACGATAGAAACGGCGGTCATGGACGACCACTCGCACCGTGGGCGCACCGTCAACGGCGCGACCGAAGCAATGCGTGCGCTCGCCATCGACCAATTCGAGCTCCCCGTGGCGCGTGAGCCGAAGCAGCATCAGCACGGCGGCGCGAGCCATCTAGACACCGCCAACGTGCGCGCCGGGCGCTTGACGATCGCCGCTCGCGACGACCGACTCCCGAGAGCGCTGGGCGTGGTGGCGGCGCGAGCGGCCGATCAGTGGCGCGCCGCTCGGGTTGGGGAAGTAGCGCGCGCCCTTCAGCTTCAGACGCAGGCCGTGGGTGTAGATCTGGCGCTGTGAGCGGAGCGTGATCATCGGGTGGCGCGCCAGCAGGCGGCGCATCGTCGCCGGACTCAACTCGCGACGCCGGAGCGAGAGCGTCGCGTCGAACGCGAGCTGGCCCGCGCGGGCCGTCGCGGAGGGCTGGGCCGTCGCGACCGGCGAGCCCTCGTCAGCGGGCGTGCCGTTTAAGGCGCTCTCGATGTGGGCGACGAGCTGCTCGCCGGGCTCGGTCATCGACCACGAGTAGGTGTGGTCCATCCCCATGAACGGCGAGACGTGGAACTCCTTCGCGAAACGCCCCCGGAGGACACCGCCTGGCGGGCGCTCGACGGGCTCGAGGACGTAGGCATGGCGCTCGCCCCAAGGCGTGTTGGTCACCTCGGCGACGACGGCATCAACACGCTCGCCGTCGGCCGCGAAGCAGTAGTAGAAGCTGACCGGGTTGAAGCAGTGGCCGAAGTAGCGGAGGTTCGTCAGCAGCCGGATCGGGCCCGCGGGCGCGGTTCCGATCCGCGCCGCGACGAGCCGGCGCACCTCGTCGGCGAGCGGCCGCGTCGGATCGCCGAAATGATCCTCGCGGCGAAACGCGGCAGGCGCCCGCCCGCGTGCTGACCAGAGCCAGCTGTGATCGAACAGCTCGGGCAGCTCATCGAGGTCCAGGTAGGCGCTGAAGTAGCGCGTCCGCAGCTCGTGCTCGACCCCGATGAAGCGGCGGTGGCGGACCCAACCGTCGTAGAGACAGCTCTCCGCTGTGCCGCTCATAGCCCCTTCACCGCACGCAGCCCCGAAACGACGCCGTCCTCATGGAACCCCGAACCCCAGTGGGCGCCAGCGTAGCGCGTGCGCCCGACACCCGAGATCTCCGACCAGCGCGATTGGGCGGCGACGCTCGCTCGCGTGTAAATCGGATGGGTGTAGTCGATGCGACGGATCACCTTCGAGGGATCGATCCTGTCGGTCATGTTCAGTGATACGCAGTAGTCCGCGGCGCAGTTCAGTCGCTGCAGGTGGTTCATGTAATAGGTCACGGTCGTCAGCGGTCGGGGCTCCTCGAAAAGGTGGAAATTCCACGCTTGGCGGACTCGCCGACGGCGGGGCAGCAGACGCGCGTCGGTGTGCAGCACCGCCTCGTTCCTCGAGTAGGTGAAGGCTCCGAGCACCTCGCGCTCACTCGCTGTCGGGTCCGCGAGCGCGGCGAGCGCTTGATCGGCGTGGCAGGCGATGACCGCGAGGTCGAAGTCCTCGACTTCGCCGCCGCGTGGTCGAACCTCGACGTGGCCGGGGTGGCGGCGGATCAACTCGACCGGTGCGTTCAGCCGCACGCGGTCGCGGAATGGGGCGCTGAGGGCCTCGACGTAGCGCTTAGAGCCGCCGACCACGGTCTGCCACCGCGGGCGGTCACGGAAGCCGAGCATGCCATGGTTTTGGAAGAACTCCGCGAGGAAGCGGACCGGGAAGTCCCACATGCCGGCCGGATCTGCAGACCACACGGCGGAGGCCTGCGGCACGATCAGCCGCTCGATGAACCAGCGCGAGTAGCCGCCCTGATCGACGAACGTGCGCAGCGAGCGGTCCTCATCGCCATCTTCGACGAGCAGCTTCACGAGCGAGCGGTTGAACTCGTGGAGGTCCTTGATCATCCGCCAGAACTGGGGCCGCGCGAGGTTGCTGCGCTGGGCAAATAGGCCGGCTGGCGTGCCGGCGTACTCGAAGTCCGCGTCCTCGCCCTTCACGGAGAAGCCCATGTGCGTCGGCTGGACCGCGACGCCGGCGGTTGCGAGAAGCTCGCTGAAGTGGGCGTAGTTGCGGTCGTTCAGCACGATGAAGCCGGTATCGATCGCGAGCGGCGGGCCATCCTCGCGCTCGACGCTGACCGTGTTGGTGTGACCGCCGAGGTAGCCGCCCGACTCGAACAGCGTTATCTCGTGGCGCTCGTGCAGGGCGTGCGCCGCCACGATTCCGGACACGCCGCCGCCGACGACAGCGATCTTCATGGGAAGGGAGAGGGGCGTGCGCGGCGAACCATCGTGGCGAAGCCTAATTCGGGCCTGCGGGCCGCATGGATCACGAGCCCTAGAGGAAGTCAGGAGCCGATCGTCGAATGAACGCCACACTGATGACCAAGCGAGCCCCCGCAAAGGAAGCACCAGCCGCGACGAACGGCAACGCCAGCAACGGCGCCTCGCCACACACGCTTTCGACCTACATCCAGTCGCGCTTCGACGAGTGCTCACGCTCGCAGAAGGACGTCGCGCAGTACATCATCGACCACCTCGACGAGGCCGCCTTCCAGACCGCGGAGGAGCTCGCGCGCCGCGCCAACACCTCGAGCTCGACGGTCGTGCGCTTCTCCCAAGCGCTTGGCTTCGAGGGCTTTCCCGAGCTTCAGCGGGCCGCGCGCGAGGAGTACCGCAGGGCCCACGCCGGCGTCGGGGAGTCACCGCTGTTCTCCGTCGAGCGAAGTGACTTCGAGACGGCGATAGCGGCCGATCACGCGAACGTCGAGGAGACCGCGCGCAAAGCGACGCCGGCCAACGTCGAGCGGGCGATCGCGGCGATCAGCTCAGCGAGCCGGATCGTCATCGCCGGCACCGACCAGATGGCGTTCTTCGCGTCCTACCTGCGTCACCTGCTGATGCTGCTCGACCTCCGCGCCGAGCTCGTCGCGAGCCCGTCCCAGGAAGCCCTCGGTCGGCTCGCCCGAATCGACTCCGAGACGCTCGTCATCGCTTTGTCGGCCGGTCGCCCGCACGCGCTCGTGGTTCGCGCGATGAAGCTCGCCCATCACCGCCAGGCGAGCACGATCGCGATCACCGACGCAACGATGTCCGATGTTGCGAAGCTCGCCCAGATCAAGCTCTACTACTCGTCGAACAGCCCAACCTACGTACGCTCGCACACCGCGCTGCTGAGCATGATTCAGGCGCTGGCCTATGGCGTCTACTCGCGCGATGAAGAGCAGTACGTCGATCGGATCAAGGCGTTCCGGCTTAAGTAGGGCGAGGCAGCGCTCGCCCGGCTGCGCCGGCCTGCGCGCTGGCGCGCCAGCATGGAGCGGGTGGCTGGCGGTCGGGGCGGGCGCTTCGTGCTCGTGGACGTCACGGGACAGGCCGAGTAGCGCTAGCGCTCCCAGTCAGCTCTCAGGTCAGGCACAGGCTCTACTCGGGGGCGGGTCCGAGACTGGTCAGGCAGCTCCTTCCCACAGTCTCCAAAGGAGGCCCTCGATGACCATGACCAGCCTGATTGCAACGAACGTTCTCGGCGACGGCGCGATTGTTGGCACGCTCGCCTTCGTGATGCGCAACGCCGTGCGGTGGGGCAGCGCGCCGCAGGGGGCGCAGGGCCGAGTGGCGGCAAGCCGGCCCTTGCGCCGCGCAGCCGGCGTCCCAGCGGGAGCGAGCGGGCGCCGGCGTCGCGAGCCGGGCGTAGTTGGTAGCACGCCGTAGAATTGCTCACATATGCGCGACGAGGCGACGTTCCGCGTCAAGGCTGGGCTTGCCGAGATGCTCAAGGGCGGTGTGATCATGGACGTCGTCAGCGCCGAGCAGGCGAGGATCGCCGAGGAAGCGGGAGCCTGCGCGGTGATGGCGCTCGAGCGGGTGCCGGCGGACATCCGGCGCGACGGTGGCGTCGCGCGGATGTCCGACCCGGGAATGATCCGCGGGATCCAGGACGCCGTCACGATCCCGGTGATGGCGAAGGCGCGGATCGGACACTTCGCCGAAGCCCAGGTGCTCGAGGCGCTCGAGGTCGACTACATCGACGAGTCCGAGGTGCTGACACCGGCTGACGAGAGCAACCACATCGACAAGTGGCCGTTCAAGGTGCCGTTCGTTTGCGGCGCGACGAGTCTCGGTGAGGCGCTGAGGCGGATCGGCGAGGGCGCGGCGATGATCCGCTCGAAGGGCGAGGCGGGGACCGGCGACATCGTCGAAGCAGTCCGGCACCTGCGCTCGATCGGCGGCGAGATACGCCGCCTGACGACGCTTGACGAGAGCGAGCTGGCCGGGGCGGCCAAGGACCTGAGCGCGCCGCTCGACTTGGTGCGCGGCGTCGCCCGCGACGGCCGCCTGCCGGTCGTGTTGTTCTGTGCCGGGGGGATCGCGACTCCGGCCGACGCTTCGCTCGTGATGCAGCTCGGAGCCGAGGGCGTGTTCGTCGGCTCGGGGATCTTCAAGTCAGAGGACCCGGCAGCACGGGCACGCGCAATCGTCGAGGCGACTACGCACTTTGCCGACGCGGAGCGGGTTGCCGGCGCCTCTGAGGGCCTCGGTGGGGCGATGGACAGCCTCGAGTCGCGCAAGCTCCCCGAAGAGCAGCTCCTCGCGCCGCGCGGCTGGTGAAGGTGCTCAGAACGCCTGTCGGCGTTCTTGCGCTCCAAGGAGATTTCGCCGCGCATGTGCGCGTGATCGAGCAGCTGGGGGCAAGCGCCCGCGAGGTACGTACGCCAGCGGACCTTGCTGGGATCGGGGCCTTGGTGCTTCCAGGCGGCGAGTCGACGACGATGACTCTCGGGGTCGAGCGGGAGGGGCTGGCCCAGCCGCTGCGCGACTTGGCGGCGTCGGGCGCTCCGCTCCTCGCGACGTGCGCCGGGCTGATCCTGCTCGATCGCGAGCATCTCGCTGTGCTCGACATGCGCGCTGAGCGCAACGCCTTTGGGCGCCAGGTGCGGAGCTTCGAGGCGGACGTGGCGCTCGACGGCTTCGGCGAGCCGCTGCACGCGGTCTTCATCCGCGCGCCCTGGGTCACCGAGCACGGGCCGGGTGTCCAGGCGATCGGCGAGCTCGACGGCCACGTGGTCGCGGTGCGTTCCGGGCGGATCCTGGCCGTTGCCTTTCATCCCGAGCTGAGCGGCGAGACGCGGCTACACCGCTGGTTGGTGGAGGAGGCGGCCGCGCGGCAGAGCTAGCGCTCGGTCGCCAAAGCGACGGTCACGACTCCAAGGCTTGCCGCGACGGACTCGCGAAGTGCGCCCTGCGCAGCGGCGATCGGATCGTCCGGCGCGGGCATCAGCACGATTCTGTCGCCCTGGTCTTCGAGTGTCAGCGTCGTCGTCGCCCAGCGATGACGAATCGGAGCCGGGATCGATACCTGACCTCCTCTTGGAATCATGAGCGTTTGCCGGCGGCGGCGATGCGCGATACTCGCTCAGATGCGGATCTCGCTCGCGGCGGATGAGCTGACCGGGATCGCGGTGATCCTGCCGGTCGAGCTCCGCGAGCGCGGGTACGACCTGCTGGTACACGGGGCGATCGCCGAGGACGAGGACACCGACTGGGCTCGCGCGTCCCTCGCCGCGGCGCAGGATGTCGCCAGTGGCGCTGCCGATCAGGCGATCGTCTGCTGCTGGACCGGAACCGGCGCGGCGATCGCGGCGAACAAGCTGCGTGGAGTGCGAGCCGCGCTCTGCCACGACGCCGTCACGGCGGCCGGAGCGCGGCGCTGGAATGACGCGAACGTGCTGGCGCTCAGTCTGCGCTCGACGGCTGACGCGGAGCTATCGGAGATCCTCGACGCGTGGTTCGCAACCCAGCCGAGCGAGAAGGCCGAGGACGTCGCGAGCATCGAGCGCATCGCCGAGCTCGAAGCCGAGCTCTGAGCGCGCGAGCGTCGCTCGAGATCGAAGCGCTCCGCGGGCGTCTCGCCGGCGCGGGATCCTGAAGTCGGCGACTGGGCCGACGCGTGAATCAGCGCGGGGGTATTTGACGCAGCTCTAATCCTCCTCTCATCTTCGATCGGATATACGGGCGTTCATGCGTGCAGCCACCCAGCCCGGCGAAACGCTTGCCGGGGCGGTCGAGGTCCGGCCCGCTGGCGGTGTGGAGGCGCCGGTCGTCGGGCGCGCCGTGCCGCGAAGCGCGTTGAAGCGTGCCTGCGCCCACCTTCGCTCGCTGCAGCACGAGGACGGCTGGTGGAAGGGTGAGCTCGAGACCAACGTGACGATGGACGCCGAGGACCTGCTGCTGCGGCAGTTCCTCGGTATCCGCACCGAGCAGGAGACGCGACGGGCGGCGGAGTGGATCCGCAGCCAGCAGCGCGAGGACGGCTCGTGGGCGAAGTTCTTCGGCGGGCCGGGTGACCTGTCGACGACGGTCGAGGCCTACGTTGCGCTGCGCCTTGCCGGTGAGTTGCCCGAAGACGCGCACATGCGCAGCGCCGCGGTGATGATCCGTGAGGCCGGCGGCCTCGAGCAGACGCGCGTCTTCACGCACATCTGGCTCGCACTGTTCGGGCTCTGGTCGTGGGACAACATCCCGGCGCTGCCGCCGGAGCTGATGCTGCTGCCGCCATGGGTGCCGCTCAACGTCTACGACTTCGCCTGCTGGGCGCGCCAGACGATCGTCGCGCTGACGATCGTCGTCTCAGAGCGCCCCGTCAGATCGCTGCCGTTCGCGCTCGAGGAGCTGCGCGGCTCCGAGCCGTGGTCACGCCCGCGGGCCTCGTCGCTGCGCGGGCGCACGCTGACGGCGATCGACCGCGCGCTGCACCTCTACCAGCGCCGCCCCGTGCGGGCCCTGCGCGAGCACGCCGCGATGCGTGCTGAGCGCTGGATCGTGCGCCGCCAGGAGGCCGACGGCTCGTGGGGTGGGATCCAGCCGCCCTGGGTCTACTCGCTGATCGCGCTGAGCTTGCGCGGCTACCCGCTCGAGCACCCCGTGATGCGCTCCGGCCTCGCCGGGCTCGACCGCTTCACGATCGACGACCCCGCGGGCGGAGCAGGTGGCGCGCGCCGGCTCGAGGCCTGCCAGTCGCCGGTCTGGGACACGGCGCTGGCCGTCGTCGCGCTCGCGGACGCCGGCGTCGAAGCTGACGATCCGGCGCTCGTGCGGGCCGCCGACTGGCTGCTCGGTGAGCAGGTGATGGTGCCCGGCGACTGGTCGATACGCCGGCCGAGCCTCGCTCCGGGCGGCTGGTCCTTCGAATTCGCGAACGACAACTACCCCGACGTCGATGACACCGCCGAGGTCGTGCTCGCCCTGCTGCGCGTCGATCACCCCGACCGCGAGCGGCTGCGACGGTCGATCGACCTCGCCGTGCGCTGGCTCGAAGGAATGCGCAGCACCGACGGAGGCTGGGGGGCGTTCGACGCCGACAACACGCGCCCGCTGATCCGCGATCTGCCGTTCTGCGACTTCGGCGAGGTGATCGACCCGCCGAGCGCCGACGTCACCGCGCACGTGCTGGAGATGCTCGCCGCGCTCGAGCGGTCCGACGGCGAGTACGCTCGCAGCGGCGTCCACTGGCTGACCGCGAACCAGGAGCCCGGCGGCTCGTGGTTCGGGCGCTGGGGGGTCAACCACATCTACGGAACCGGAGCCGTCGTGCCGGCGCTGATCGCCGCCGGCGTGCAGCCGAGCGATCACCGGATCCGCCAAGCGGTGCGCTGGCTCGAAGAGCATCAGAACCCCGACGGAGGCTGGGGCGAGGACGCACGCTCCTATGACGATCCGGCCTGGATCGGCCGCGGCGAGAGCACCGCGTCGCAGACGGCCTGGGCGCTGCTCGCGATGCATGCCGCCGGTGAGCACTCCGACGCCGTGCGCCGCGGCCTGCTCTGGCTCGTCGACACGCAGCTGCCCGACGGGACCTGGTCCGAGCCGCAGTACACCGGCACCGGCTTCCCGTCGGACTTCTACATCAACTACCACCTCTACCGTCTCGTCTTCCCGATCATGGCGCTCGGGCGCTACACGCGATGAGCCTGACGGTGCTGACCCCGATGGGCATCGAGGCGCGCGCCGTGCGCGGCGGCGCTCCCTGGGCGCGCGTCGAGAAGTTCGGCATCGGTCCGGCGCGCGCCGAGCAGGCCGCGTCGCTGCTGCGCGACGACGACGACACGGTCGTGATCGCCGGCTTCGCGGGCGCGCTCGACGAGCGCCTCCAGCCGGGCGACATCGTGCTCGCGAGCGAGCTGCGCGGAGTTGACGGGGCGGTCCTCGCCTGCGGCGATCCGGCGATCCTCGCCGGGGTGCTGCGCCGGGCCGGCCTGCGGGTCTACGTTGGCCCGATCGTCTCGAGCCCGCGGCTCGTCCACGGCGCGCGCCGTCGCGAGCTCGCCGCGACCGGGGCGCTCGCGGTCGACATGGAATCGGCCTGGCTCGCCGAGGCCCACGGCCGGCCGGTCGTGACGTTGCGCGCGGTCAGCGACAGCCAGGACCAGGAGATCTACCGGCCGATCCGCGTCGCCTCCGGCGTGCGCGCCGCCTACCGCAGCCTGCGCCAAGCGGCAGCGCTGCTCGGCGAATGGGCGGACGTCCTGGGTGAGCGGGAGATCGTGCTCGGTGCTCCACGCGCCTCCTGCGCCGGCGTCGTCCGCGCCGTCGACATCGTCCGCGAGGCGCTCGCCGACCGCGGCGCGCCGATCTACGTGCGCAAGCAGATCGTCCACAACGTCCACGTCGTCTCCGAGCTCGAGCAGCTCGGCGCGGTGTTCGTCGAGGAGGTCGATGAGGTGCCCGAGGGCGCGACCGTGATCTACTCGGCCCACGGCGTGTCCCCGGCGGTGCGTGCGGCGGCCGCCGAGCGCGACCTCGACGTGATCGACGCGACCTGCCCGCTCGTCGCGAAGGTCCACGCCGAGACGCGCCGCTTCGCGCGCGGCGGCTACGACATCCTGCTGATCGGCCACGAAGGCCACGAGGAGGTCGACGGCACGGTCGGCGAGGCGCCCGATCGCGTGCGCGTGATCTCAAGCGCCGACGAGGTCGACGACATCGCGATCGCCGACCCGCAGCGTGTCGCCTACGTCACCCAGACGACACTCGCGGTCGATGAGACGGCGCTCGTCGTCGAGGCGCTGCGCGAGCGATTCCCGGCGCTAGCGGGTCCGAGCTCCGACGACATCTGCTACGCGACGCAGAACCGCCAGGACGCCGTTCGAGCCCTGGCTGGCGACTGTGACATCGTTCTCGTCGTGGGCTCGCAGAACTCGTCCAATTCACGCCGGCTCGTGGAGGTCGCCGAGCGCGCCGGCTCACGCTCGCAGCTGATCGAGCGAGCCGACGACATCCGCCCCGAGCTGCTGCGCGGCGTCCGCAGGGTCGGTCTCACCGCCGGCGCCTCGGCGCCGGAGGAGCTCGTCGAAGGCGTCGTCGCCGCGATCGGCGGCCTCGGCACTGTCTCGGTCAGCGAGCGCGCCGTCGCCACCGAGCAGGTCCACTTCAAGCTTCCGCCCCAGGTCAGGAG